>DAOTTL010000330.1:0-27811 GCA_034438135.1 Ktedonobacteraceae bacterium
CCTCGTTTCTTTCTCTGAGGTGGGGTAGTTTCGATCAGCAAAAGACCTCGGCAACAGAGCATAAAAAGAGCGGATAGCCTGTTTTGCAGGGCGGATGCCTCGCAAAACAGGCTATCCGCTCTTTTTTAAAGGGGGGGGTAGGGCGGCCTGCATAGCAGGCCGAACGCCTTTTCTCCTGATTTTCCAAAATCAGGGATGCTCATATAACTCCCCCCTGGGTGCTAACCTTTATAGGTCAGAACGCGGCCCCAGAGACTCTTTGTGCCCCAGATACCGGCACGCAAGCATTCAAGCTGAACAATCTGCGAGTGATCGACAAAAAGATTGACCTCTGGACCATAATTCTTGATGTACCAGGCGAAGACCTCCGGGTCAGCCGCTTCAAACATAACCTTCTCCAGACCCAACGCACCAATGATTTTCGCGGCTGCATCTGTGCGCCACGTTTTCACGTTTTCGGTGATGCCTTCGGATTCGATCATAATCATAGAGGCTCCAGCATCCAGAAATTTTCTGGCCTGTCCGATGGCCCAATCTACGTCGCGTGTGCCTTCGGACTCCAGTTCATCGGCGATTGTGGCTCCTCCGGCTCCAAACTGGATACCTACCTCTGGCTTGGCCTTGAGTCCGGCATGTTGCACTTTTTCGATCAGACGTTGCCAGTCATCAATCGGGATCGTGATAAAGCCACTGGAGATTTCAAGAATATCAAAGCCAACATTGCGACACTCCTCTATATAGCGATGCACCACCTCAGGTCCCTGGGTCAGAACGTGCTCAATAAAGCCGCCAGTGGAAACCTGAACATTATAGCGATGGGCCAGGTCGATGATTTCCTTCAGTTGTTTCTCAGGCATCAAGGTAAAGGAGCCAGCCGCAAATTTCAGCGCATCGACGTACTCGCCCATGGTTTCCAGTACATCCTCCAGGTAACGCTTGCCCATCGGCGTATAGTAGGGACCACGAATCTCTGTCATGCCACGAGCACGAGGTTTGCCTTCGCGCTCGTTCATCCGAATAAAGGGAAATGCTCTTTCACTCATTGAAGTAACCTTCTTTCTCTATTTAAACCGCATAGGTGGAGAGATGTAATAAATCAGTTAACTGCGCGACTTCTTTCATTTCGAGATGAGCTACCGTCTCTGCGATAGCCGCACGCTGCTCACGACTGGTAAAGGGGGCGGCAAGACGTTCAAACTTTGCAATGGCCTTCTCCCAGGACAATGGTCGTGAGGAAAATCCCTCGTAGTCCTGTTTCTCAATGCGAAACTGCTGACCATTTTTGAGAGTGATCTGAATGCGGCAGGGCATCCAACTGGGAAACTGATTGCTCAACTTCTCGTCGGGTCGGATGACAACTCTGCGCAGAAGATCCTGTACATCTGCCTGCACAATACGCTCCGGTCTATACTGCTCTGGCGAAACTTCTCCATCCAACAAGGCAACGGCCACCATATAGGGTAAGCTGTGATCGGCCTCTTCTTTACTCCTCACCAGCCGCTTGTCTCCCTCTTCTCCTCCACCAATGATGTTGTACGCAACATCAAAAACCTCGACCTCGACGCGTTCGATCTCTGCCGGGGATAGCTGTCTGGCCGTCCGCAGTTCCAGAATACCCTCAAGGACGGACTGCGAATGAAACTCCGCATTATATTTTTTAACACTGGTGCGTCGAACTATCTCAAGATCTTCTTGCGCCCAATCCAGTTCAAAGGGTCCAGTAATAGCATCCATCAGACCCTTGTTCCCTTCAAACACCTCCAGCGGACCCGTCATGCCGCGCATCGCCAGAAATGCGGCGTGGGTAGCGCCCAGAGCCATGTTGGGATAGGCCAATCCTTTCCAGTGAGAGAGACTTCCGGTACGTGTGACGCGCAGAGCGTTATAGGCGGTTCCGCTCATAGCAATAGCGTTCGCCACAGCGTTCTGATCAAGACCCAGCGCCCTGGCAACACCCGCAGCCACCGCATACGCTCCCTGGGTGGTATGGTCGAAACCCTTTGCCCTCACAGGGGCCACGTCCGAGAGTCGGCACTGAACCTGATAGGCCAGTGCCAGAGCAGTCAGAAACTCTTTCCCACTTCTCCGCGCATACTCACTGGCGGCAAGAACTGCGCCGAGATTGTCACTGGGATGACAGGTCTCATTCCTGGCAATGTAGCTATCGTTGTAGTCCAGATAGCGAACCAGGGCCGAGTTGTAGAGAGCGGCTCGATCGGGCGCGGTTTTTCCTCCACCAATAAGCGTGACTAGAGGGTTACCGCCAAAATCAGCAAGTTGAGCGCACAACATGTTGATCGGTGGACCGTCAATAGCACCGAAAGCACAGCCAAGAGCGTCGATGATGCGAATCTTGAGCTGTCTATCGGCTTCCTCAGAAAGATCTTCATACTTTGTACGCACGACGAAAGCAGCCAATTGTTCAACGAGAGTCATAAGCTCCTCTTCTCTCTTCTCTCCAGAAGTTTTTTTGCGCTATCCTTTAGCGAACGCTCCTGGTGAGGCGCAAGCCCCATCCCAGGCTTTTGGGAGGAATGGCAGGTATGGCGCAGACGTGCCATTCCTCCCTGTTTTTGTTGAGGTGTGGCGTCGAGAGGCCACAGACTTCGCAGCGGTATCCAAGCAGGAATGACTCATACCTCTAAAGATTGACAGACCCCTTGCACCAGAAGGATCATACACAAAGTATAAAAGAGAAAAATTGATACGTCTAACACCTATCTGATATACTATTGATCTCCTGGTGAGATCAATAGCTATTCCTGATCTCATCATAAGATCAAATGATTGGGAGGAAATGCATGGAACTGTATCAACTCACCTACTTTCTGGCGGCAGCCCAGACAGAGAACTTTCGGAAGGCCGCAGAATTGAGTCTGGTTGCTCAATCTGCCCTGAGTCGCCAGATCGCAGCCCTGGAGGACGAGTTAGGAGTTGCCCTCTTTACGCGCAGAAAGAAACGCGTCACCTTAACTCAAGAGGGTCAGGAATTTGCACGCTATGTCAGAAATGCCATGGAACAGCTTCAGGAGGGTCAGCAATGGATCACTGAACTACAAACAGGTCAGCGAGGTACCATCCGCATGGGCTGCATCGAATCGCTGGCCACCGCCTTTTTACCGACACTCTTTGCCGCATTTCACCAACGTTACTCGCATATACGCCTGAAAGTGCATGTGAACCATACGGACGAGTTGATTACGCAGGTAGAACAGGGAGAGATCGAGCTTGGTCTGGTTCTTGATCCACATCAGCAATCGGAACTGCTGATCGTTAAAGAACTCTTTCGCCAGCCGCTTCATCTGCTTGTATCAGCAAAACATCCCCTGGCACAGAAAAACGTTTCAACGGTCACGCTGGCACAGATCGCAACTGAACCATTTCTGGTACTTGATCAGACCTCTCGTATGGGACAGATCACCAAGAGAATCTTTGCTCAGCACAGACTGACAGTGGACACACTGGTTGAAATTGAATCGGTTGAAGGACTGAAAGAGATGGTCAGACAGGGTATCGGCGTCACACTCACGCTGCCTGCACTCATTCGTCCCTATCAAATCGGGAGTGAACTGGTGCTGCTGCCAATCTCTGACATACCAGAGGAATTTATTTTCGCCCTTGTCTACCACCGCATTGGATCGATCTCGCGGGCCGCTCGCGAGTTCATCAATGCTATTTCTCAAGAGCTAATGAAGAACTCGCAAACTTCAATCTGAGTACTCACAAGAGGGAAGTGAGATTGATTTTACAAAAGCAGGGATGACTCACCTATCCTTTTCTCTATCGCAAGCTTCAGAGAAGAGAGAATGTCAGGTGTGTTCAATCAACTTGCGTGCCCGACTTCAGGTTTGCCCCAGGTAACCGAGGCCACAACCTGGAAAGGCAGAATGCCATCTGGGTAGAGAGGGAGAAGCAACTCTCTCACCTGGCGATCGAAATCGGCTGTCCCCTGAGGTCCCAGTTGTTCCCTGGTGAAAGCGCTTCTTGAATGCAAACCCTCAATATAGTCGTCTAGCGACTGGGAAAAAGGTATGGGTGCAGCCTCTTGCTCTCCCTGCTTGCGAAAGAACCCACGTGACTCTAACTCTTTGATCGCATTCGATCCCGCCCGACGACGATGATCTGAAAACTGTGCACGGATCGCTCTAATCTCGGACTCCCAGGACATTGGCAGCGTTCGGCGGTAAATCAACGCCAGGAAGCCATTGGGAGTAAGCATCCTCTGAAAGCGTGGAAATGCAACATCCCACGCGGGCCAGTGAATACTCGATCCTGCCGTAATCAGCGCATAGGGAGGCGCAAGCTCGGCCTCTTCCACCTTCCCATAGATCCAGCGAAGCTGAGGATTATTCCCATTGGGCAACAGCTTCCCTCGGGCGAGCATATTTTGTGAAAAATCAACGGCATCCACACGCTCAACATGCTCAAGGAGAGGTCGGGCGATATCCCCTGAGCCGGAACCGACATCGAGAACCACCCTCGGCTCATCAACAATCAGAGAGGCCAGAAGAGGAAAAACTTCTGGCGGATAGGGAGGACGATAACGATAGGCATCAACAACTTGCTGAGCTTGAAATGCCTCTGCATAGCGGGAATCAAAATGTTCTGGCTTTGATTGCATCTCTTTTTCCTATTCAATTGCTCCTATTATAAAAACTCTTGACCTCTTTGAGTTTCTCTGGTATCCTGATCTGGCGAAGGGGCTGGTAGAAGATTTTTCCTGCTTCGGTCCACTTTCGGGACATTTCACTGCACTATACATATCTTACCACGATCCTGAAAGTATCAAAAATGAGGCAATGAATAACCAGGCACTTCATGTTCGACTGGTAAAATATCCACGAACCTGGACGAACCCGGCGACGTGCCGGGGATGATCAAATAATTTTAACTTCTGTCTCTATGAAAAGGAGATCATTCATCATGAATAAGCAAACTCTTTTCTGGCTTGGCATTATTGTGTTTGTGGTAGGTTTAGCTGGTGGTATCTTTTTTATGATCCCTGGTATTAACCATATCATTACTACTTCGGCTACACATGTCAAGCATGCCGCCGCCTTCTTTGTGATTGCGGTATTGGGCATCCTGGTTACCGTTATCAATCGTCCGCAACCCCGTATCAGTTAAGCGCATCTGAAACCTGATCAGGATCGCTGCCATTCTTCTGAAACACCTCAAATCGTCTTAGAAGAAATAGCAGCGACCCCGGATCTGACGGAGAACAATGGGCATGAATTTAAATATCTGGCAAATTCTCGTGCTGGCCCTGCTCCAGGGAGTGACGGAACTCTTTCCGATTAGCAGTCTGGGACACACTGTTATCTTACCAGGCTTGCTGGGATGGGGCGACCTCGTTCGTAATGAGCAGTTTCTACCTCTGATTGTCGCCTTGCACCTCGGCACGAGTATCGCGCTGGTTATCTATTTCTGGCGGGACTGGTATGAGGTGGGACGCACGCTTGTCGTGAGTGTCAAACGAGGAGAGATCCGCAAAGGAACCCAGGAGTGGGTGAGCTGGCTGATTATCATTGGCTGCATCCCTGCTGGACTCCTGGGTGTGACCCTGGAAACCCCTCTCAAGCAGCTCTTCGCTACTCCTCTGATTGCCTCTAGCTTTTTAATCGTCAACGGTCTTGTCCTCTTTCTTGGGGAAATCCTGCGCAGACGTGCGGCCCGCTCCACCAGGAACCAGCAGGGACAACTAGAGAAAAGCGATGCCCAAAATTGGGAAAGAGCGGCCCTGTCTATCGATCAGCAAGAGACACGCCCTTATCCCTCTATGAAATTTGATGCATCGTCAGGAAATGCTGGCGTTCTGACCATGGCCTCCTCCGCATCCGTGCCACAGCCACAGACAAAGGCGACACGTTCTCTGACCTCACTGACCTGGAAAGAAGCTGTTCTTGTCGGTCTTGCACAATCGTTGGCGCTTATCCCTGGCTTTTCTCGCTCAGGTGTCACTATGGTCGCAGGTCTCGGTATCGGCCTCTCCCTTGAGGATGCTGCCCGCTACTCCTTTTTGCTGGGCACACCACTCATCGGGGCAGCCGCCCTGCTCGAAGTTCCTCAGCTTATGGGCCTGCCTGCCACTACTCTGGGGCTGGTACTTCTGGGGATGTGTGTAGCCGGTGTATCCGCGTATTTGAGCACAAAATTCTTACTCAAGTACTTTGAAACAGGCCATCTGACTGCCTTTGCCGTTTATTGTTGCGGCGGTGGTCTGCTCTCCCTGATACTCTTCCTGACTATTATTCGGTGAAGTACTCCATCGCTAGAAGCGATGGGCTTCTACAGCCGTTGCCGACTGTTAGCTTCTTCCAAACCGTAAAATGTTGATTGCTACGTTTCTGTCTCGATCCAGTTCACAGCCACACTCGCAATGGTACCACCGTTCGGATAACTCCTTTCAGGAGGTTTTATGGCGCAAACACAGCATAACCCGTTCTCTCCTGCCGTTGAAGCATGGGAGGCTCGTGGCAAATATCGAGAACTTAGTGGACAACAGATATTCACTCTGGATCTCCCGCCTCTGGGAGAGGCAAAATACGAGCCTTTGCTCATCCTGCACGGTGCCCTCACGTCCTCTTTCGATTACCATTCACTGGTGGATCAACTCCGGCGTCATCGACGAGTCCTCCTGCTGGACCTGCTCGGCCACGGACTCTCTGCCAAACCGGATCACTCCTACACGATTGGAGTGCATGCGGACATCATTGCGGCCTTCATCGACTCCTTGCAGATCTGTCGGCTTGCCCTGCTCACCCATGATATGAGCAACACCGTGGGCGGGGAGCTGCTCGCCCGCCAGATGGAGGGTCTTTGGACAGTGGAGGTGACCCGGCGCGTCATCACCAACGGCAGCATCTACATCGAAATGGCACATCTCACCGAAGGCCAGCAACGGCTTCTCAGCCTACCAGATGAACGCCTCTCCGTTGGTCTCTTCGATCAAACGAGCATGAGAGCGTTCTTTGCGCGTGCCTTTAGCCCGGCGTCTCGCGTTGATCCTCAAGAGCTTTCGGACATGGTGGCGCTCATCTTCCATCACGACGGCGATCTCCTCCTGCCTCGGCTGATCCGGTTCATCGAGGAACGTCAACGCAGCCAGAGTCGCTTTACGGGAGCCATTGAGACCCATCCTGCGCCACTGACGATCGTCTGGGGGACCGATGACCCTATTGCAGTCACTGCAATGGCTAACCGACTGCATGAGACACGCCCCCAGAGCAATCTGAGGTTGCTTGAGGACATCGGTCACTTCCTGATGATCGAGGCCCCCGAGCAGTTCCTGGCTGTAGTCAGCGACGCGCTTGAAGAGGGTGCCGCTTAACGTTTGTGAAGAGGTCGTCGGGTGTATGTACTACCCTTCCTCCTTAGCGTTGAGCGTGGTCCCATTCTTGCTGCATCTGGCGATTAAGAGACTGCGGATCGTTGTTCAAAGCGGCCTTGACCTGTTTGCTCACCTGATCCGAGAGAACCTCTTCGTGGTCTGCGAGAATGGCCTCGATGGTCGCCGCTGCAACGTCTGTGGGACGAGACTTGGGCACATCAAAACCAGCGGTCAGATCCGTGTCGATGAACCCGGCATGCACGCCAACTACCAGCGTTCCCTGTCCTCGCAGCTCGACACGTACTCCATTCGTCATGGCCCACTCAGCCGCCTTTGAGACGCTATAGGAACCGAGGGCGTTATGGACGTACCAGCTCACAACTGAGAGCATGTTGACAAGCGCACCTCCACCGTTCTTTTTGAGAACAGGCGCAAAGGCCTGAGACATGGCCAGCGTTCCCAGGTAGTTCGTCTCGATCTCCTGACGCGCTCCATCTATGGATGTAGAAGTCGTCAGAGGACCACTACCCGCAACTCCGGCATTGTTAATAAGTATGCTGACATCCTGACATATTTCCACCGCAGCAGCAATGTCGGATGGATTGGTAATATCAAGCTTCACTGACTGGAGACGGGGATCGGTGGTTTCAAAAGGTTGGCGAACTCCTACATAGACTTTCCTCGCGCCCGCGTCCAATAATGCCTGTACAAAAGCCTTGCCAAGCCCTCGATTGCCACCCGTTACCAGCGCAACTGATCCATTGATATTCATAATGTGTTCCTTTCATGTCATGCAGAAATATTCTGCCCATCTTTATTTTTATGCTTGAACAATCATTCAAACATGAAAGCAAAAAAAATTAGTGTAGTGCCAGCAAAGCTGTCTGCGCGACATCCTGGAGGGTGCCGCGATCGGCCCTATTGCGTGCAAGTACGCGAATACTGATAAGCGTCCCCAGCAGAAAATGGGAGAACTGATGGGGGTCACATGTCCAGGCAAGATCACGTGCTACCTGTGCCTTAATGAGGAGTTGATAGAATACCTCCTCCATAAAAGTATAGGCAGACTGCACGACCTTGAATACTTCCGGGTCAGAAGGCGCTAACTCGATGCTCGCATTGACCAGGAAACACCCACGACGAGCGGGATCTCCGAGTAAGAGATCGATATAGCCCTGAAAAAAGGTTCCTAAAACGTCCTGAAGCGTTCCCGGTTGCTGTCGCAGGTCCGTCATGGCCTTCCGGTTAGTCACACAATACCGATCGAGGGCCGCAAGATACAGCGAGTGCTTGTCGCCAAAGGTGTCATAGAGACTCCCCCGGCCAAGACCCGTGGCCTGTACGAGATCCTCAATCGATGACCCCTCATAGCCACGCTCCCAGAACAGATCCATCGCCTTTTGTAGTGCTTGATCTGGAAGAAATGTTTTCTTTCCTGCCATATGCTTATCTGATATTCCTCCTCACAAGAAAGAGTATATATCATGTTGGAATGAAAAGTCAAGGATTTTTTTAGCTGGCACGGTCTACTGCACTTTATCTGTGGTGGACTGGCCTTCCTCGCACTGATTGCAGCATGTTTTCTCTTTGTCCGTCGTTTCGCGACCGAGGGACGGCGAGTTTGGATCGCATAACGCTGTATGCTACTGGCATCATCTTCTGCGCCGCTTTTGTCGGCATTGCCAGTGCTTCAGGCCAATCCTGGAGCGTCATTGGCTTCTGGATTGGCCGGATTATCGCCTGGGCATGGATCGCGGCAATTGCGGCAATGCTCCTGACCGCGAAAGATGCAAGTAGCCGCGCAGAGAATGAATCTAATGAAAGATGAAGAAGTGAGCGTGTTTGGTGGCGCATGTGCCCCACCAAACACGCTCACTCCTTCATCTTTCATTGAATCAGAAGGAGAACAGCCCTCGCTTAGCAGATACGTGGCAGTGGATCGCCGACGAGCATATCCAGCACGCGCATCCCTCCAATGTCGGTGCGCAGAAAGACCATACCGGGCGGATCAGACTGAACCGTGCCAACGATGGCGGCCTCTCGCCCCAGTGGATGGTTGCGCATAGCGGCCAGAGCCTTGTCGGCCTGTTCCGGGGCCACAACTGCCAGGAGCTTGCCCTCATTAGCGATTGTCAGAGGGTCCAGACCCAGAATTTCGCAGGCTCCACGTACCTCACCATGCACAGGAATGGCATGCTCATCCAGTCCGATCGAAACCTCTGAGCCAAGTGCCATCTCGTTAAGAGAGGTCGCAACTCCTCCGCGAGTGGGGTCCTTCAAACAATGCACACCCTCTCCCACGGCGTCGAGCAACGCAGCGACCAGCGAATGGAGTGGTGCAGTATCACTCTGGACATCAGTCTCGATTTCGAGCGCCTCACGTGCCAGCATAATAGCGATACCATGGTCCCCCACGGGTCCGCTTAAGAGTATTCTGTCACCAGGTCGTAGTCTCGTCTGGCCCATCTGCCAGGTAGTGCGCAACATACCTACTCCAGCGGTATTGATAAACATACCATCGGCCTTACCCCGCTGCACAACCTTAGTATCTCCTGTGACAATAGTGACACCCGCCTCCGATGCAGCCTTTGCCATTGACGCAACGATAGTGCGCAGATCAGCAATCAGAAAACCCTCTTCCAGAATAAAGCCCGCCGAAAGATAGAGAGGCGTAGCACCCGCCATGGCCAGGTCATTGATAGTCCCATGGACGGCCAGCTTTCCAATATCTCCCCCGGGAAAGAAAATCGGACTGACCACATAGGTATCGGTCGTAAAGGCCATGCGCTGATTCGTACCCTCGACGGTAAAGGTCGCCGCATCATCCATAGGATCAAGCAACGGATTTGAGAAGGCCGGGGCAATGACTCCCTCGATCAAGTTATGAGTAGACTTGCCCCCGCTGCCGTGACTGAGAGTAATCTTCTCGTCACGCAAGTAGAACTTATGACGACGAGCCTGCTTCGTGCGCTCAATCTTTTCCAAGATATCATCAACACGTTTCGCATCACCAGATCTCGCTGTATCCATAAAAACCTCCCGGCAGAATGTTCGTCGTTATTGTGCCTTGCACAGCATCCTGAAAAGCGCCTAGCCCTTTGCCATAGGCAGAATATTGAGGCGAGTGCGCTCGGTTGCCATAGAGAAACGTCCATAGTTGAAATAGGCGGCACAGGCCCCCTCGGGCGAAACCATACACGTGCCAATAGGCGTCTCAGGTGTACAGGCGGTCCCGAAGACCTTGCACTCCCAGGGCTTGATGACTCCCTTCAACACTTCACCACACTGACAGGCCTTGGGATCAGCGACTCGCAGACCCGGTACCTCGTAGCGCAATTCCGCATCCCAGTCGGCATATTCAGCTCGCAGTTTCAGCGCACTGTGCGTAATAAAACCCAGACCACGCCACTCAAAGAACGGGCGCAACTCCATGGTCTCCGCCATCGCCTGGAGGGCCTTCACGTTCCCCTCTGGTCGAACTACACGTGCATACTGATTCTCGATCTCTGCCCGACCCTCACTGATCTGCTTGGTAATCATATAGACCGATTGAATGATGTCAAGTGGCTCAAAGCCAGCTATTACGACAGGTTTATGGTGGTCCCGCGCAATAAATGTATAGGGGCGCATCCCAATTACCATGCTGACGTGACCAGGACCAACAAAGCCGTCGAGGCGCAGATCTGGCGAGTCGAGAATGGCCTTCATAGCGGGAATAATTGTAACATGATTGCAAAAGATCGAAAAATTCTTGAGACCCTCGGCCCTGGCACGCAGAAGCGTCACGGCAGTCGAAGGCGCGGTTGTCTCAAAGCCAATGGCGAAGAAGACCACCTGACGCTCGGGATGCTGACGAGCCAGCTTGAGTGCATCAAGCGGCGAATAGACAAAACGCACATCGGCCCCATCGGCCTTGGCATCCAGCAAACTGCCCTTTGAGCCTGGCACACGCATCATATCCCCAAAGGTCGTGAAGATTACGCCCTCCGTGCGGGCAATAGCAATAGCATCGTCAATGCGACCCATTGGCAGCACACAGACAGGACAACCAGGACCATGCACAAGGTCAATGTTGGACGGCAAAACATCCTCAACACCGTGCTTATAAATCGTATGGGTATGTCCACCGCAGACTTCCATTAACTTGAGCGTTCGAGAAGCTGATAGGTGCGCAATTTCCTCTGAAATGCGCTTCGCCAGTTCAGGATCACGGTACTCGTCAACATATTTCATATTCACGTGACTTCTCCTTCATCATCAGCTCATGAATCACTGCAAGAAGCGCGTGGTAGACTGTCGCCTGCGCCTCCTGAATACGCGGGATATGATCACTTGGAACAGTGATACAGAAATCCACAGCAGTTGAATGCGCCATCTTCCCACCATCGTAACCCGCCAGACCGATCGTCAGCAATCCCTGTTTCTTCGCCTGTTCGAGCGCGGTCAAGACATTTGTTGAATTGCCGCTCGTCGTAATTCCCACCGCAATATCGTCCCGTTTGCCAAAGGCAATGATCTGGCGAGTATAAACATTGTCGAAACCAATATCGTTAGCCACAGCAGTCACTACCGCGATATCGTTGGTAAGGGCGATAGCTGGCAACGGTCTCCAGGCAGGAAAAGGCGGCGTAAGCAGTTCCGCCACGAGATCCTGAGCATCGGTCGTACTCCCTCCGTTGCCAAAGGCCAGCAGTGTAGCCCCCCGAGCAAAGTTCTGCGCCATCGCCCAACCAGCAGCAATAATTTGCTCACCAGAAAAGTCCAGCGCCACTCGACGCAACGCCACCACCTCATGGCACTTCTCAAGGGTCGAGTGACGCACCTGCGCCAGTACATCATCTATACTGGCCTTACCTCCCTCAAAGAGATAGGGGTAAAAAAGTCGGTCATACTCCGACCCCTCGGTACTATCCATTGCTCACTCCAACCGTTTCTCCATCCAGATTGGCAATCGCTACCCCTCCATGCACCAGTAGCATATTGCCCGGAACGACATGTTCTAATAATGTTATGTCTACTTCCTCTATAGTGTCCTCAATGCTTACGATCGCGATCCCGCTCTGTTCCTCAACGCGCAGCACACGTACCTCTAATGCTTCGTCCGAACAGGTAATGCAGTGTCCCTCTGCATCCCGTTCACAACTGGCATTGCCGACAATGCGCCATTCCTCGCTCGTTGACTGGTCAAAGGGTCTCTGCTGCTCGTTGTTCATGTTAATAGCCCTTCATGTTCAAAGAAAATATGTACCAGTTCCCACAAAACATGATAAAGCGTCTCATGCGTCTCCTGGATCACCAATGGATCGTCCGTCTGAACGATAAAACTGTAATCGACCTCGATCTTCTTCAACGCTGCATTGTCGTTCCCACCCAGCAGGGCCAGCGTCAACAGGCCTCTGCTCCTGGCCGCACGCAACGCCGCTGCAACGTTCAAGTCGAGTCCAGCAGTCGAGAAGCCCATGGCAATATCCTGGGGTCGAGCCAGCACGTTGATCTGACGCACAAACGGCGACTCGGCATGGCTCCCACCCTGACTGCTGAGCGTGGCACTGTCGTTCGTCAGCGCCAGAGCTGGCAGGGCCCGCTTGCCGACAATGACGGGGTGCACAAACTCGACTGAGACATGTTGAGCATCGGTGGCTGAGGAACCATTGCCAAAAGCGAGCAGTCGTCCACCCTGGTAGAAGCGACGGGCCATGGACCAGCAGGCCTGGGCAATCTGTTCCGCCTCCGCCGCAAAAAACGCCTCAGGGACGCTCATGCTCTGCTCAAAGCGTGCCGCCACCAGCGCTCGCAATTCCGGCAGATCTCTCTCAGTCATCATTCATTCGGCTCCCCATCATTGCGGTTCCAGTAGTTTGCAAGGTATGCGCTCGTCATTCAATTTGACTCGCCTGCAACATTTGCAATTCCTCAGCAAAGGCCTGTCCCATAACCCGGAGCGTCTCCATCGTCTCCCGCGCCTCAGTCTCATCGATCTTACTCATGGCAAAGCCCACATGAATGAGCACCCAATCGCCAGGTCCAATGCCCTCTGGTCGAACCAGCGCGACACTTATGTTGCGCCTGACACCTGAGACATCTACCTTCGCAATGGAATTTGCATCATCCACGATTTCTACTATTTGACCTGGAATACCAAGACACATGAGATCCTCCTTTGAGTGGACCGAAACTATACTCTTTGCAGCCGGGCAGCAGCTACTGCTAACTGACCCAGACTTAAGCCGCCGTCGTTGGGTGGCACACGCCGATTACTATAGACCTGGAAATCCATTGCTTCCAGGCGCTCTATCAGAGTCTCAAGCAGCAGACGGTTCTGAAAGACTCCGCCGCTGAGCGCGACACTCGTCAGTCCGGTCTGTTTACGCGCCTCAAGAGAGGCAGACGCCAGCAATCCGGCGATTGTAGTATGAAACCGTCTGGCTATCCGCGAGGATGGCAGACCTTGTTGTAAATCGTTCACAATGGCTTCAATCATCAGGTTCATGTTCAGTACCGCACTTACGCCATCATCACCGAGAGCGGAAGAAAGAGAAAATGGGTAGGGTTCCTCGACAGCCTCTCTGCCGCGTTCACTGTGCTCAGACCGCGCCAGCATCTCCAGTTCGATGGCTGCCTGCCCCTCATACACAACCTCACCACGCAGACCAATCAGGGCCGCAACGGCATCAAACAACCTGCCCAGACTGGAAGTGGCTGGACTGTTGATGTTGCGTGCGATCATTTGCGAAAGTGGACGCCACTTCGCGCGATCTAACTGGTACACAAAAGGAATATCCAGTTCCAGAAAGGCCTCACCATAAGTCCGAGCAAGGTAGACAGCCGCCATACGCCAGGGCTGACGAACCGCCTGTTCACCGCCAGGGAGCGGCACATAGGCCAGGTGCGTCAGCCGCGTAAAATCCACGAGATCGGCCACCATGATTTCGCAGCCCCATACTGCGCCATCCGTGCCAAATCCCGTCCCATCGGCGGCAATCCCAATCACGGGTCCACTCAAACCATGCTCTGCCAGCACACTGGCAATGTGAGCATGGTGATGTTGCACACCGATCTTCTGCGATATAGGCGAGTCAAGCGCATACTTTGTCGCCAGATATTCGGGATGGAGATCATAAGCAATCGCCTGTGGATACACATCAAAGAGGCGCTGATAATGCTCAATGCCCTCACGAAACGAGGTCAGAGTCTCCATATTTTCCAGATTGCCGATATGATGACTGACAAACGCCTGCCGTCCCTTGCCCAGACAAAACGTGTTCTTGAGATGTCCACCACAGGCCAGAAGCGCTTCTGGCAGATCAAATGAGAGCGTAAGTGGCTCCGGTGTATACCCACGCGAACGACGGAAAAACTGTTCTCCGCCTGCAACCACCTGCACCACAGAATCATCGCAACGCATATGTATGACACGATCATGAGTAAGGATGAAGTCGGCAATACTGGCCAGCCTCTCACTCGCATCCTCATCCAGATAAGCGATAGGTTCGTCGCTGAAATTGCCACTGGTCATAACCAGCGCGATTGGTTGTCTATCAACGTCACGGATCAGCCCCAGAGCTTGCAAGAGCAGATAGTGGAGCGGCGTATAGGGCAACATCAGACCCAGAGAGTCGTAGGACGGCGCAACACCCGACGCGACCGAATAATCTCCCTGCCTCTCCAACAGCACAATAGGTCTTCGACGCGATTGGAGCAAATCACCTTCAGTCTCGCTCACCTTACAGAACAAACGAGCGGTTTTTATATCCGGTACCATCAACGCGAAGGGTCTGGCCTCACGATGTTTCCGCTGTCGCAGTTGTTCCACAGCCCCCTCATGCGAAGCGTCACATGCCAGGTGATAGCCACCCAACCCTTTGATAGCAACAATTGCCCCTCGGGCAAGTTTTCTGGCCGCAGTGTTGATTGGATCGGGAAGCTCTTTACCCGACCCATCGAGCAAATGGACCATTGGACCACAGGACGGACAGGCGTTCGGCTGAGCATGAAAACGCCGATCGAGTGGGTCGCTATACTCTTTTTGACAAATTGGACACATAGGAAACACCTGCATTGTTGTCTTCTTGCGATCATAAGGAACATCCTGTACAATTGTAAAACGTGGACCGCAGTTTGTGCAATTGATAAAAGCATACTGATAACGTCGGTCGCCTGGATCGCATAGCTCATGCAGACAATCGTCGCAGGTCGCACTATCAGCCGAGATGAGCGCCTGGCTCTCAAGCCCTTTTTGACTCTGTGTGATCTCAAAACGTTCCCCAAAGCAGGGAGGAATGAGCTCTGTAGAAATTGAATCGATGCGTGCCAGAGGAGGAAGCTGCTCAGAAAATGCTCGCTGAAAGCTATCGAGAGAGACTATACTTCCCTCAACCTCAATGGTCACCCCCAGACTATCATTGTAGACAAAGCCGACCAGACCACAACGAAGCGCCTGCCCGTAGACAAACGGACGAAACCCTACGCCCTGGACTATCCCACGGACAAGAATGCGCCTTCGCTGAATTGTCGAACCCATCACAGATGACATTGACGTTTCCTTAGAACCAGCTGCTAGACATTGCTCCCATTAGAAGTTTCCCTGGCAAATGAGATCAGCCACTCACACCACGCATCGAGACCCTCTCCCGTTCGGCAACTTACCTCAAAGATACGCAGGCGAGGATTGATTGCCAGAGCTTGCCGTTTGACCTTTTGCAGATCATAGTCAACATATGGCAGCAGATCAATCTTATTCACAACCATCACCTGCGAAATCGCAAACATTTGTGGATACTTGGCCGGTTTATCGTCACCTTCGGTCGTACTCGCCACAACCACACGCAGATCCTCGCCCAGATCCCACGCAGCCGGACAGACCAGATTGCCCACATTCTCGATCACAAGCAGATCCATGTCCGTCAGGTCGAGCTGCGCAAGCGCATCGCGGACCATATGGGCCTCAAGATGACATCCACCCTGGGTATTAATCTGCACAGTCTCCGCACCGGCTGCCTCAATACGCTCCGCATCGGCGCTGGTTTCGAGATCTCCCTCAATCACCCCCATGCCAAGCCGTCCATGTAACCGCTTAATCGAGCGCTCCAGCAAGGTCGTCTTACCAGCCCCGGGTGAACTCATCACATTGAGCGTCCGAATCCCACGTTCCGCCAGGATCTCATGAACCTCCTGAGCGACATTCTCGTTCACCGCCAGGATCTTCTGAGCAATGGTTACTTTAGGCATACGAACCGTCCCTCCTACGAACGAATGTCCAATAGCGCCTCCGGCCTACGCTGTCTCAATCTCCATGTCCAATATCTGAAGCTCGGTACCAGAAACAATATCAGTAGACCACTCGTGACACGTCGGACACTGCGCGATATAGTTCATAACAGCAAACTCACTCTCGCAGTGGCGACAATGCGCCCGGTGAGGCGTTGTCTCAACCGACAACGTTGCACCCAACAGGGCGGGTTCAAGGCTGACCAGCATCTCGAAGCAGAACGTCAACGAATCCACGACGATACCGCTGGCCGCGCCAATTCTGAGCCGCACGACTTTCACCTGTACCGCTTTGCACTCAGTTGCTTTCGTCTCTACAGCCTCAACGATACTCTGAGCAATAGCAAGTTCGTGCATAGTCGTACCTCGTTCCTTACACCTTACATTGTCCGCATACGCCGATAACGTCGAATATCAGGAAGAACCAGCAAAAAACCAACCAGACCAAGAATAAGTAGTACAAGGACCACGATAAGCACAGTAATTAAAGCAGCCATAGTCCTCTCCCTTTCTCTGCACGTTCGTTGTGCAGATCACTTCTGGCCGACGCCTTCGGCGAGTGGATTACTTACATGGATCGCATGCTCAGGTAACGCTGAACATCAGGCATTAGCTGCTTAACAACCAGAGCACTCAGACCAGCAGCCACAGCCAGGAAAATAAGTACTTTTAACATGTTCCTGTTCCTTTCTTCAGTGGAATAGTAGATTGACATCATTTCATACGAGGGGCAAATCCCCCTTCCCACATAATAGAAGAAGGACCATGACTCTGCCCTGAAATCTGCCCAAGGGTGCGCCCCTCGCTCGCATCCTCGCCTGGCAAAAGTATCCTACTCAGTTTCGACCGCCGACAGTTCCTCAACAAGTGAATCGATCATTTTGATCGCCCCATCGATAGCGGCCTCCACCGGTTCACTCAGTCCCATCTGCATATCTGCATACCCTTCACTTTCCTCGAAAGGAGAAGGTTCACAGCCGACCAGCAACGTTCGAATCGGTCGTGCACCCAGCGTTCGAGCAAACGAGAGCACCTTCACCGGGTCCATACTGTGACTATCCAACGCGACCCTTCCAGCCTCCAAACCCTGTTCTGGACCCATAGCAGACAGATCTGGTTCTAGCAAATAGACCGTTCCAGGTGTTCCCCCGCGCGGAACCGCATCAACCAGCACAAGCGTATCATACTCTTCAAGTAACGTATATGCCAGTTCTACCCCGCGAATACCAAAATCCACAACCTGCACACCTTCTGGATACTTCCTCTCCTTCCTGGTCAGGAGACGACGAGCAACCTCAACCCCAAAGCCATCGTCACCCAGAAAGATGTTGCCGATGCACGCGATCAAAACACGTTTAGGCCCGTTTGCCGTGGGTAGTGACTGACTCACGGCGTATCCTCCAGGGTATCTACCTCCTCTGGAAAGAAGAAAAAGCGATGACCTGGCAGCACACGTTCATCCCATTGCTCCCTCCCCGGATCAATATCCAACGTCACAACGAGATAAATACGATTCTCCATATCCTGATGGATGACCTCGACGCGGGCAGTCTTTCCTTCCAGCATCATATCCATCGCATCAGTCAATGATCCCGTGCTGTTTGCGCGTTTGCGACCGGGGCGCAGACAAACACGGTCTCCAGCTCTCACCATCTTGCCAGCAACCAGCACCGCGTCCGGCGGCGGGTAATCCTCGCCGGGAAAGTTCCAACTTGCGCTATTCATGCCCCTCTTCCCTCTCTTTCGATGACTTACACTGTTTGTCATCACAGCGCAGACAACTCCTGGCCCTGACCACGCTACCGCTCTCACGCTTAGAACTCTGTACTTTCCTCATCAACTGGTTTCATGCTGCGAATAGTACCGTGCAGTTTCATAAATGCCTCTGGAGTAAGACTCTCTGTGCGTTCAAGGATCTCACGCACACGTCTATCTCCCTGACGCATCTCATTTTTCTCTTCATCAGTTAATGTCATAATACGTAGCGTCAAAATCTCGTCTATCTCGGTACCATCAAAAAGCGTCCCAGGGCTTTCCGGCGCAATCTGGGGATAATCGTACAGGATAATAGGCGATGACAACATCGAGTCAGTATCGCCCTCGTCTCCGACCAGTACCGGCCAGGTACGCACGTTTTTACACTCCTGCGCGGCACCGCTTACCGCCTCAGGAGGATCTATCGACGAGACAAACGATCCCTGATGCACCTGCAAAATGGTGTGGGTAGAGACAAAAGAGTGCGCCATGATATCGTGCAAACTTGTTATAGCACCAGTCTCAGGTGTATGATTTTCAATCCGCACAGTCAGCTTAAAACTATCCGTCCCGATGCGTTTTGCCGCAACGGTTACAGTACCCCTCAGCGCTTGTTGCTCACGGATAAGCGTCTCGGACAGCGCATCGGTGGCTTCCTCCACCAGACGCTCGCCAGGAAAATCGAAATCAAGGACATGCGCATGCTCAGTCAGATTCCTCAAAGAGAGGCCTGACAGACATAACTCGCGCTCAGCGCCCTCTTCTCGTGGCTCTTCAATAAAACGACCCACCAGACTCCGCTCGAAGCCGTCATCCGTACTACTCTGACTCTGCGCCCGTGCAGCCGCACTCTCCGCGGAGGGTTTCACAGTACACATAAGCACGTGCAGAAACCTCACATAGAGGTCAAACGTAGTACCCTCGTCTCCCATTCCCAAACACTCGGTCTGCATAGACCAGGGTTCCACACCGCCGTTTATCTCGCTGTACTCCCGCGGATAGACAATGCCGATCGTCCAACGCTGCCGATTTTTAATCGCCGACTGGCGATAGGGATAGAGGAGATAGCTCTCATAGAGCACAGCGTTGGCAACTTCTTTTATCTGCTCTATCTTCATGGAAGCGACTCCTCGCTACCGGTCTCCTTTTTCGCTCTATGTACCGATACAGGCGTTGGCTGCTTCTCTTTCACGGGCTGAGGAGAGGCCTGTAAAAGACGCGTAATGACATCCTCCCAGGTAGGCAGACTATTCGTCGCCTTAAACTTATAGAGCTGGTCAAAGACATCTTTATGCAAACGAATCCAGGCACTGTTGGGATAATAACGCGCAATCATCTCTTTCCAGGTCGCAACCGGCAGACGAAAGGAGGCCTCACTGGACCAGGGTATCTGCTCAACCTGCAAATTTTCCTGCTCGCCCTCGTAAAAGATCGTGCCACTAAATAGGAAAGTCAGAGGTATCTCGCCATCCTCAAGTGCATCAAAGTATTTAGTCGAGGCCACCTCGAAATCGTAGGTACACGAGATAGGCAGATCGGCGATCATCCCTCCCGAAAACTGCGTCACAACCGTACTTGAATGCGTCCACAGCAGCGGACGCAGCGTATCGCCCCAACGATGCGGCTCCCCGAAGAGTTCCAATAGCCGTTCCTGCGATGCAGGACTGTAACGGCGACGATTGACCGCTATCTGGATCTGCGTTCTCAGCGAGATGCTATGAATGCACTTCGTTGCCGACACATCGGCAATGGACAACTTGAACAACAGTGTAGGCACTGAGGCAAAAGGAGGCACCTCAGCATTAATAACTTCAAACCGCAAGTCAGGCATATTCTCCCCCTTTCACAGGTCGCGCTTTCGCCTGAATTCCTTGAAAGAATCCCGCAATAGCATCCCAAACCTCTGTTCCACCGCCAAGCCCTCGCCACGAGAGGCGGATCAGCCCGACAAGCTGATAACAGGCATCTATTGGGACAATATAGTAGTCGCACGCCCCTTTTACGCGGTTGACAAGGAGCGCTTCGACATCGGTTGTCAGTTCGTTTAGAATAGGATTGTCCTCGACGAGTTCCTGCCATCCCTCCAGATCGAGCAGCGATTCCGTGGCACCGGCTGGACTGGGATAGTAGGCCATCACGGGCTTTGCCCCTGTACTACGGAAGATAAAAGCCATGCTGACCGGGATCGTCAGACTATCCCACTGCACATCTGACATATAAAAGTCTGTCAATGCCAGATAGCGCCTGGGAACAAGCTTGTACTTGCCAGCACCTGATCCCTGATCGCTAAAAAGCAATGAGCAGGCCTGACAGGCACACACCAGTTCGCGACTGGAGAGATTGAGCAGGTGTGGGTGGCTGGACGAGATAATCTCACTGCACAGGTCACAGTGTTCTGCTCGTTCATTTTTGCGTTTCTGGGCAAAGCCGCGCAGCGCTCCAAGCGAAGATGGGAGCGCAGGCGATTGATCATCCTGCATAGAGATATCCGACACAGTACTTACGTCCCACCTTTCTATCCCTTACCGGGAGCTGTCAGATCAGCGCTCTCACGTTTTTTCCGGGTGGGAACGAAGGTAACTGGCTTACTGGTAATGCGTGGTGTCTCTTCAACAACGCCCTCAACATCTAGCCCGTCCAGATCAGGAGCCGCTCGATAGATAGCCTCTTCAATAGTCTGCTTCAGCGTAGCTGTCGAGGCAGAACAGCCATTACAGCTGCCTTCCAGACGCAGGTAAGCCACGCCCTCCTCTATTCTGAGAAACTCAACATCTCCTCCATGAGATTGTAGATAAGGACGGACCTCACTCAATGCCCGCATAACGCGTGTCTTGATCTCCACAGGATGGAGATCGTGCAGGAGAAACAATGCTCCGATCAGTTCGTCCTCAGAAAACGTCTTGATCAATCCAAAGCCAGACGTCTTTGCGTGCTCGGTCAGTTCAAGCATGCGTGAAAGCCCCTCACCATACATATCCAGAAGTTCCTGGAGAAGTTCCCCAACCGTTTCGCGCACATGTGCATCGGGGAATGCATTCACTTCCTGGACGAGCGTCTCAATCCGCTCAGCGCGGAGTTGATCATGCGTATCTTGTTGTTGCATGAAGCCTCTCTCCTCTCGCCAACAGTGGTCTACATTGACAAATCTCATCTGGGTAAAGCGGGAGACGATACCGTCACGTCCGGTCAGAAAGGAAAGATTCTGACGCGGACGCAATGCATCGGATCCCTACAAGCAGTAGAGAAGATTATACTCCAAAGGTTGGAGAATGAAGTACCTGAAGCTCTTTGCCTTCGCCCAGGTACATATGTACACCACAAGGCAGACATGGATCAAAACTACGCACCGCACGCATGATATCAATACCCTTGAAGTTCTCCGGGCCGTTCTCCTCAAAAATGGGAGTATTTTGCACGGCATCCTCATAGGGTCCAGGTGTTCCATAGATATCACGCACACTCCCATTCCAGGGAGTGGGAGGATACGGATGGTAGTTGGCGATCTTGCCATTCTCGATAACCATGTGATGAGAGAGTACTCCACGCACAGCTTCGTGGAAGCCGCAACCAATGGCATCCTTCGGCACAGTGAAATCGTTCCATGTTCTCGTATGACCGGCATGGATCTCAGCCAGAGCTTTGTCTATAAAGTGGAGCGCGACTGCTGCGGAGTACGCCTGGAAGTAGGTGCGAGCACGGTTGCGCTCGATAGCGTTACTCCACTGGGGAATCTGCCACTCGAAATCTACGGCTGGCTTCGTAGCCGATTTCGGCAGAGTGATCTTGACGCTGTGGCCGGTGGACTCGATGAGACCAGGTATATGGACCATATTCGCCAGAGCCGTTGTCCACAGGCGAGCGATAGCACCACCACCAGTATCGAGGGCCAGGTAATCGCCAGTGCGTTTGTCGAACCAGCGAGGAGCCATAGTCCAGCTATACTTATCGTCGAAATTGCGCTTCTGGGGCTTTGGAAGCGTGGTCTGGTTCCAGGGATGGCGCTTGTCAACGGGATTGCCAAGTGGATCTCGATCAACGAAGGTTCTCTCGCTCGTCCAGTCATCATAATAGGAGTGACCCAGCAGAATGCGGATGCCCAGGTTGATATCGACAAGGCTGGTCGTTATCAGTTGACCATCAACAATGATGCCCGGCGTGACAAACATCGCTCGTCCCCACTTATCCATTGTGCGATAATCGTAATCGCACACATCCGGGTCCTGGAACGATCCCCAACAGCCGATCAGGGTGCGCCGATAGCCAACCTGTTCATAGCCAGGTAGAGCCTGGTAGAAGAAATCGAACAGATCATCATGCAGCGGAACCATCTTCTTCATAAATTCGACATATCTCATCAGTCGAACCAGATAGTCCGTGAAAAGCTGAACTGTGGCTACTGTGCCAACGCCGCCAGCATAGAGAGTTGAGGGATGCACATGTCGTCCCTCCATCAGGCAGAACTTCTAGCGAGTATAGCGGCTAACCTGTAGACCTTCAAGATACAGTTCACCAGTGAAAGGATTGAAGGCTCGCATGATATCGCCGATGGTGCGATAGCCATGATCTCTTGCATGCGGGCACTCAGTCTTATTCGCCAGTTCCAGAACGCCTGGATTGGTCTCTTTCACCATCTGTTCGCAATAGTCAACAGCGACCAGGTTCTCCTGGAAGATGTTGTGATCGAACATATACTCGGCAGCTTCGCCCAGATTGAGGATCCACTCGCCGAGTGATGGTGGCTTGACACCGTAGGCCATATTCTGCGTGTAGACCGAGCAGGTGGCATGGTTGTCACCGCAGATACCGCAGATGCGGCTGGTGATAAAGTGAGAATCGCGGGGGTCTTTGCCTTGCATAAAGAGGCTATACCCTCGGAAGATAGAAGAGGTACTATGACATTCCGCCACTGTTCGATTTTTGAAATCGATTTTTGTATAGATGCCCAGGCTGCCGACGATGCGGGTTATAGGATCCCATGACATCTCAACAAGCTGTGGTGGCTCGGAAGGCATCTCTCCTCGTTTCACCTCTGTGGCCATAACGCTCCCTCCTTCTTAAAGAGTCGCTGTACGACAATGTACACAGGGAATTACCATCGTTCCTGGTACCCTGTTGTCAGTTCTCTACCTTTGTGCCGCCAGGATGGTTCTTTATTGACCGTACGCTGGGTTATCTTGCGCAGGCTTCTAATAGCAGTACCATAGACGCCAATCACTGTACTTGAAAGTTTTGCGCCAGGCGGTTCATCCATAAAGGGCATAAACTTGTCGGGGAACCCTGGCATTGTACAACCAATGCAGATACCACCAACATTCGGGCAGCCGCCGATACCGGCCATCCACCCGCGCTTGGGCACATTACACTGCACGACTGGTCCCCAGCATCCAAGCTTGACAAGGCATTTGGGCGAATCATAGGTAGTCGCGAAATCACCCATCTCGTAGTATCCGGCGCGGTCGCATCCCTCGTGGACGGTATTGCCGAAAAGCCAGGTAGGTCGATGGGCATCATCCAGCGGCATCATAGGAGCCATACCAGCCGCCTGATAGAGTAGATAGAGGACGGTCTCCATGAAGTTATCAGGTTGCACTGGACATCCCGGCACGCAAATGATCGGGATACCTGCGGGGGTTTTCCAGTTCCAGCCAAGATAGTCAAGCAGACCCATCGCACCCGTGGGGTTACCCTGCATGGCGTGAATGCCGCCATATGTGGCACAGGTGCCAATAGCGATCACTGCGAGAGCTTTGGGCGAGAGACGGTCAATCCATTCATTGGTAGTGATTGGTTGTCCGGTAGTAGGATCTGTGCCGAGAGCCGCCCAATAGCCCTCGCTTTTGATCTTTTCGTTGGGGATTGAACCCTCCACAACGAGAACAAAGGGATCAAGTTCACCCCGCTCTGCCTTATACCACCAGGTCATAAAGCTGTCACCGCCCAGTTCAAAGGCGAGGACGGGGTTGTGAAGATGAACCTTGGGAAGTCCGGGGATAGCTCCCAGTAGCACATCTTCAATACTGGGTTGAGTGGCTGCGGTAATTGACACGGTATCCCCGTCACAACCTAATCCGGCTGTGATCCAGACGATGTGGACCTCTTCCACGCGCGATCTGGTTGCCATGCTGTACCTCCTTGAGCGTGACGTGCTTATGGCCTGTCAAAGCTCCACTAAAAGGTCATTGCAACTCTTCTGACACTATTAACAATCAAAGGACAATCCGGGACAGCGACGAGATGTACCCCCTCGAATGAACGATGATGGTACTGCTGAGGAAAACAGGTAGCGTATCGCTTCGTTGTTAACGAGGCGTTGGGGGAATGAGTTACTGCCAGGCTCTGCGTTGTATCAACAACATTGGGAAAACGCATGATCGTTTGATCGCCTTTCATTGTATTTGCCTTCATTGGCAGTCAGAAATGTTGGTGAACAACCAGCCATACCATCGAGTATAAGAGAGGTAGCACTTGAGAGACATCTGCTAAATGACCTGTTGATATAGGCCAGATGGCCTATTCCTGGTAATGAACAGAATTAAAAGTGTTCAAAAGCACTATTCTTCATAAGAAATCTGCAACAATCCAAGTTCAATGGCCCGTACAGCCGCCTGTGTGCGATCAGAGACATCCAGTTTCGCGAGGATGTGCTCAACATGAATTTTGATGGTACTTGCGCTTACCGTCAATGTGCGAGCAATCTCGCGGTTCGTTAAACCCTGAGCCAACAACTGCAACACTTCGCGTTCACGTGGTGACAGGTGTATCGTTGGCAGATGCGCGTGATGAGTCAGACCATCATTCATATGTCCAAAGACCCGCATTACAATATCCGGGTCCAGCACCGATTCACCGCGCAAAACGCGCCGAATGGTCGCCAGAAGTTCGCGTTGAGTGACATCCTTGAGCACATATGCTGATGCACCCGCTCTGAGCGCTTCCAGGAGATAGTGCGGATTTTCATGCATCGTGACAAAGATCACATTCGTGGCAGGAGTCTCCTGCTTAATGGATCGGCACGTCGCCAGACCATCCATATCAGGCATACGCACATCAATCAAAGCGAGATCCGGTTGCAGATGACGGCAAAGCTCTAGAGCTTCTCGACCGCTTTTTGCTTCAGCCAGCAGCTCAATGCCGTGTTGACCGATGAGCATTGTGCGCAGACCGGCTCTGGCCAGCTCATGGTCATCGGCAATTACCAGACGTGCCAGTTCGAGCTTGCGTGGACGTTGAGGGCTAATGCTCATCGTTCTCGTCCCTTTCAGTCAGATAACTGCGTAGCAAAAGAGGTGCAGGCTCCATCTCATCTGTGTTGGAAGCACTATAGGAGTTCCTTTCAGTTAAATGACCGTGAAGCATGAGCGGTTCCGCCTCCAGTTCGGCTGCGTTCGCCGCGTCCTCTTGCTCATTTCCATTTGACAACAGAATGGGCACCTCTGCGACGACCAGAGTACCGAAGCCAGGATGACTGGAGATCAGAAGATGCCCGCCCAGTAGTTCTACCCGCTCCTGCATGGCGCGTATCCCGACGTGTTCACCTGGACGATAGACTTTGAAAAGGGTTCGTGGCTCGAAACCACGGCCCCAATCTTGCACCTCCAGGCGAATGTTCGCATCCTGACGCGCCAGAGCAAGGCGTGCCCGTGTCGTAGATGAATGCTTCCGTACATTGGTAAGCGCCTCCTGCGCAACTCCAAACAAGGTCGTCTCAATTGTCCGTGGAAGACGTTCTGGCCCAAGCGATTCCTCAAAAATAATGGTCCAACCATCGTTCCGCTGCGTCTCAATCTGCAAACGCAGGGCCATTGCCAGACCGAAGTCGTCCAAAACTGTTGGACGTAAACCGGCGATGAGCCGTCGCGCTTCCCTGACCGAGCGCTGCGCCAGTTCCAAAGCCCTGTCAAGTTCATACCTGGCCTTGGGAGAGCGCGGATGATAATGGCTGGCAAGCGCCTGCAAATGCTGATGAACGCTCACTGCCACCTGTGCCAACCCATCATGTAACTCATAGGCCACATGGTGCCGCTCCTCTTCGAGCAATTTGGCCCGTTTACGCTCGATAATATTCTCAAGCATCATCAGACCGTAGATAGCCTCCCCCCTTTGATCGCGGAGAATAGTGGCTGTTAGATCCGCCCAGAGTATTTCCCGATTCTTTTTCAGATACCGTTTTTCTACCTTATAACTACCCACCTCGCCGGAAAGAGCCTTGCCAGACAAGAGCATATCCGCTCCGACATCGTCGGGATGGGTAATAGTACTGAGATTGAACCCTACTAGCTCTTCCTCACCATATCCCAACATTTCGCAGAAGGCCTTATTTACCTGCAAGACACAACTTTCCAGATCTACAATAGCCATACCTATCGGAACTTCGGCAAAAATATTACGGAAACGCCCCTCACTCTCTTTCAGGACCTTCTCTGCTAATATACGCTCAGTAATATCATAGAAGATAATGAAACGACCTATAACCGCCGCTCGCCTGGTGCGGCGGTAAATGGGAGCAATGTGCAGATTAAAATAGCGAGACTCTTCTCCCTCACGAACAATCACTGCTTCGTCAACTTTTCTGGTATAACGACAATACTCCACAAGTTTGGGCCATGTGGAAAAAACCTCGGCGAACGGTCTTCCAATTACTCTGGAAACCTGGCTACTGACTAACTGCCACGCCGCAGGATTGAGATCTATGATCCGATCCTTTGTATCCAGTACGATAATAGCTTCCTTTATACATTCAATGACCATTTCGCGTGGTGAGGATCGGCGATGCCAGAGGAAAAACACGAGCAAGACGAGTAAGACTGCCCAGGCAGCTATAGGAAATACAGAGAGGACAAACTGCAATTGCATCAATCTATTCCCTTCTGAACCTCAAGTGCAATCGCGAACTATGTGCATTACAGATACGATCCCAGAGCGATGATCTACCTTGAGCAGTGAAGCCATTTGCTAACCTTCATAGAGAGATACATCCAGTGCATTAGCGAGGCTGAGAGAAAGATTTCCCTCTCTCCTGCTCTATGGATTGTTTTCCCTTTTAAGGCTAAGCGAAGAATTAAGATTGTGACTACTCTCTCGGATACATCATAAGGGACTACCAAGAGCAAGCCTACATTCTGTAGTCCCAGAGCTTTGCTGGTGTAATTGTGGGTACGCGGCAGAAGACGCCGTGGATTACCCGCCAGAGAAGGATGTTCTCGCCCCACACCCTGATAAATCTGAATACCTTTCTATCCCACAAACTGAGCACGCCCATTGATATCAGGTAGAGATGCATTCGTCCTATTATAGCATATCTGTTCCCCGATAAAGAAGAGAGAAATGGATGAGTCATCCCTACCTTTTCTGCGGCTTCCAAAGCCGCTCCCCTTCCTATAAAAAGAAGAAGCGAGGCTGGTTGACGGGGCGCATGCCCCACCACACAGACTCGCTTCTTCGTAAGAAAAGGGGATGGGG
>DAOTTL010000331.1:0-3426 GCA_034438135.1 Ktedonobacteraceae bacterium
ATCGCACCGGGGACCTGGCTCGTTCCCGCGAGGATGGCACCCTGGAATATCTGGGTCGCAACGATCAGCAGGTCAAGATCCGTGGCTACCGCATCGAACTGGGCGAGATCGAAGCCGCCCTGCTCCACCTGCCCGACGTGCGGGAGGCAGCGGTCCTCGCACGCCAGGATATCGCTCAGACCACCCAACTGGTTGCCTACCTCGTCCCTGCCCAGACCGAGCGTGCCCTGACCATCAGTTCCCTGCGTGAACAGTTGCGTCAGCGCTTGCCCGACTACATGTTGCCAACCCATCTGGTTGAACTCACCCATCTTCCACTGACCGTCAACGGCAAGCTGGACCGCCGCGCCCTCCCTGCCCCTGAGAGCAATCGTCCTCAGTTTGCGACAAGCTTCATCCCTCCGCGCGATATCATAGAGCAGCAGCTTGCAGATATTTGGGCAACTGTCCTGGATACCCATCCAATTGGGATTGACGATGATTTCTTTGAGTTAGGGGGACATTCACTGACAGCGATGCGTCTGGTTGCCAACATACAAAAACAATTTGGCCTGCAACTTCCCCTATCAACTATTCCACAGAACGCAAATATTCGTAATCTCGCCTTAGCCATACGTCGAATTAGTACCTCGACCTCTGTTTCTCCATTAGTGGCTATCCGTCCCCAGGGAACTCGCCGTCCCCTCTTCTGTGTACACCCGGGCAGTGGCGACCTTTTCTGCTACTACAAGCTTGTCCAATACTTGCATGAAGATCAACCTGTCTACGGTTTACAAGATCCCAACGTATTTCGAGAAGAATTTCTTTACACGCCAATTGAAGAAATGGCCACACAGTATATTCAAGCCTTATACACCGTTCAGCCAACTGGACCCTACTTGCTCCTGGGATACTCTTTCGGCGGTACGATAGCGTTCGAAATGGCACAACAACTGCATGCTCAGGGTCACCAGGTAGCACTTCTTGCGATTCTGGACACCGTTTCACCGCAGATGAGGAATAGAGTGGATTGTACCGACGATGCGTTATTTCTTGCTTACATAGCGATAGATTTAACGCAGGACTACGAGCAAGAAGTTTTCTCACAACTTTACCGGGATCTGAGTGGATTGATGACCCTTGAGGAGAAAATTGACTATACCCTTGAGCATATCAAAAAGACCGATAGAGAGATTTTTAACAGTGGGCCTGTATTTATCCGCCGCTTATTGCGAAGCTATAAGCTCAGGGAGATAGTTTGCCAGAATTATCATCCATCTCCCTATTCAGGCACAATCACGCTGTTCAAGAGTACTGAACAAATTAAAGAGGACGAAGCGATTGAATATTCAGAAAACTTAGGCTGGGAGGAACTTCTTCCTCATGAAATAGAAACATACTCCATTCCTGGATACCATAACACGATGGTCATAGAACCCAATGTTCGCTACCTGGCTCAGCAAGTGGAGCAAAGTCTTGTGAAACATCACGCGACTGATAAGATTTCGCAATGATCATTTGTATGAATGAGACCCATCAGTAGCAAGTGTATAGCCGATATTTCGGATTAAGCACACCTGCAAAGAAGGGAGTAACTCATGCAACTTTATCCTGATCCCTGATAAAGCTCGGTATACTGGCTTCAACTCTCTTTTTAACGCCATTGCGCTCTCTTCTTGCGCTTCCTGGATAGTTTTACGGCAGTCATCTGGGGAGAGAGAAGTCAGGCGTGAGAGAAGATTTTCACGAGTAGCGGGGTGAGGATGTGACTCGATCAAGGCCATCAAAATGCTCCATTCATTTTTGGTGAATTGTTGCTGCGCAACAATGTGAGCAACATTCACGTTGAGCAAGCTAATAATACGACCATCTTCATTTAGCTCAATCCGAAAATCATCAGGGATAAGCATTCGAATGGAAATCGTCTCGGTTATAGAGTATCCAGTCTGCTTACACAGAGCATCTACCCGACTCATAAGTGTTACTCCCTACTACATTGTATGGATTGAAAGCTTCCTACGAGGACGATCAAAACGCATAGACACAAGGCAGATTCATATAATGAGCGCAAATTTCACCCTTCCTATTCATTGCCTGACTTCATTGTGCAAGCATGTTGTCAACGTTCAAAGCATTACTCATCAGCAGAGAAAAGCTCGATGGAAAGCGGTTCAACTATATGCCCACCTTTAGCACGACTGGCTCTGGAACGTCGAAAATCCTGGACAATGAACATCCGTTGAAGCCAACGGTCGGTCCCATCGTAATGTGCCTTAAAACCGTTTCTGGCATGAGCAGCAACACGGTTATCGACAATCATCAAATCACCAGGTGTCAAGACACAACCAATTGTTACAGAGAGCAATGCTGATTTGAGCATATCCAGTGCCACCTGCGCCACTGAATTAATCGCCTCCATAGCAAAAAAGTCCACGCATAGTTCAGGCTCGAAAAGATCCTCTGAGAGGACGGGCATTAAAGAAGAGTACGTTGGCTCTTCGCCCTCCCCTGTGAACGAGGCCGAAGCACGAATATGAAATAAAGGTTGCCTGAGCAACGAAATAGTGCCACTTGGAAGAAGAGGCAATGCTCGCCGGATTGACGCTGACGCAGTTTTTGCGATCTTTTCGTGATCTGATTTTAAACAATATAAGCCAACATGATCTGGCTTGTGAGGGTGAAAGCCATCTTCTGTATGAAATTCCAAATAGACAGAGCCAGCATTTTCTTGTCTATTTTCGAAACCCTTTACCGGACATATATTCTGTATAAGGGCTCCCTCTTTCTCATCAGCGTATGCAATTGGTTCGCCTAAATACATCATCATCAATAAAAGGCAGTACTCGCTGATTGATGATGTTTTGTTGGTCACCATACGGCCATCCTCGGGAGTGGGGGGAAGTTCTGCATCGACGGGGAGGTTACGAATGAGTAATGTACCGTATTCATTAGAGCTTCTTTTAAATTCGATGAGTCTGGTAGCAACTCTTTCTGGAATATGGCTCTTTGCGAGTTCAACCTTTGTGAAGATGTTGCTATGATCTAATTGACGAAGATCAATAGGCGGTAGATAAGCGATGATATCTTGTATTGCCTCCTTCTCTTGATCGCTTAGCATAATGCTAATAGCTTCTAGTGAGCCTTCACCGTCCTCGGTAGATGTGAATAAGTCCAACGTTGCACCTCTTTCATGGGGCAGATCTTCCAGCTTTGCTCTACAGGTCAATATAACCATCCGGCATAGGATGATTTACAAACCAGTGTCATGGCGCTCTCAATACCAATTTCGCCTAAGAGATAAAAGTTCTATAAGGGATTTGAGTTGCGTCTCCATCACTAATGTATCTATCAATCCCTTTACTCCATACTTTTATAAAATAGTCAATAGGAGATTGTGAATGCATATAGTGCTTTTTTATCGACGATTGCAAATAGTGGTTTAATCAA
>DAOTTL010000332.1:0-3327 GCA_034438135.1 Ktedonobacteraceae bacterium
TCACAGACTCATCTATTTTCCTGGGGTGCAAGCTTCTCCTACTTCTCTGATCTATGACAATTTTTGTCTCACCAACGGAATTTGCAAATTGGTTGGTCTGTTTTCGGGTTTGTCGAAAGCACGACCGTCAACGTTTTTACTGCCATTAAAAAGCATGTCGTTATAGATATAATGAGATCGTAATCGACATACGTTTGACCTTCTACAAGACTAAACAGGCTAAAGGCTTTTCCTTTGACATCTTGCATGACGTTGACTTCCCATATGTTGAGACCAGCTCCTGGAAATTTGTTCGCGATAGCGGCAAATCCTGGATGCAGTGGGGTCACCTCATATGCTTCATCTGCAATATAGTCCAGGTTGTACGCGCCTTCCGCAAGCGGGTGTTTTCCCTGCCAGGCGTTATGTCCTTTGATAACAATTTTCACCAGAGGCACTTTTCCATTGGGATCGGCATAATTTATAACAGTACAGGCAAATCTGTCTTCAGGGGCATAGGTAAAAACTCTTGAGCAATAAAAAGGTGGGATTTCCCCTGTTGCCGACTTGCTTGTGCTTGGGCGTAGCTCGGTCGTGATGCTTACCCATTCGCTTCCTTGAATGGTTTGTTTGATTTGTTCAGGTGTCATAGAGCATTCTCCATTTCTTCTAGTATGTTTCTTTTTTCTTCCTCTCATACACGCGTTTTTTTTCTGAACGCTCAGAACGCTCATGAGAGAGTTGTACTCATACAATGAGACTCATGGTGAAAGCATTTGTGACCGGTTTTCGCCCTCCATTTTTTGCTCTGACCTGCGTTTCTCTGAACTTATGAGTCACTTCCGAAATATTTCATCAGGGTTTCTCCAACGTCTTTCTTTCCCCACCCACTCACCCGTTTTGAAGGATGGGAGGCAGCGCAGTCGCGCTGCCTCCCATCCTCTTTTTTCCTGGGGAGGGGTTTGGCAATGGCTGAAATGCGACTTTTGAGAAACCCTGAATATTTCATCGAACAATCTATACATCTGTGTTTTCGTATGTTAAAATAAAAAAGAAGCATTGGAGCTACATATTTGCATTTACAATAGAGATTTACTGTTTACTAAAACACCACGAAATGTCTCTAGAGGCGTTTTTGCTCGTATATGTGGGGAGAAACTTGCTGCATGGCTCAACTGAATGAACTGCCTCGCCAGAAATTACGAGAAATTGTTGCTCACTATGGGCGTGGGATCAGCAATGACCCTGGACGCTGTCGCAGCCTGCTCATGGATCTGTGCGGCGAGTACCGACGAGAGATCAATCTACTGATAAGTGTCGCAGAAGAGCAGGGAGCTATTGATCTGCTGGGGGCATCAAGTATGCCAGTCGCTATGCAGGTGGTGCAGGTAACGACGCGCCTCCATGAGAATCGCGGATTGGCGGAGGAGTTTGCTCGTTGGGGAGTCATCTCCTGGGCTCTGGCTCTGGGCCTTATTGCGGAGGATGTGGCTCGTGGACTGGACGCGCAGACGCGTGGAGGTGGGTCATCCCCCGCTTTTTCTTTTACTGTAGCATCCACATCAGGGAATGCAACCCCAGTACCACCTCCTGCTCCTCCACCTGCTAGCGTCTCTCAAACTCAACCAAATGATAGAAATCAGTTTGATAAATTTACTGAGCGAGCACGCAGAGTTCTGAGTCTTTCGCAAGAAGAAGCACAGCGTTTCCAGCACAATTACATTGGAACAGAGCATCTCCTGCTCGGTCTGGTACGTGAGGGTGAGGGCGTTGCGGCCAAAGTGTTAAGCCATCTCGGGGTCGAACTGAATAAAGTTCGGAGTGCCGTAGAATTTATTATTGGTCGAGGAGATCACATCATTCTCGGCGAGATCGGTCTGACCCCAAGGGCCAAAAAGGTGATCGAGCTAGCTGTGGACGAAGCGCGTCGTCTGAACCACCATTATATTGGGACAGAGCATCTCCTGCTTGGTCTGGTACGTGAAGGTGAAGGGATCGCAGCAGGGGTTCTGGAAAGTCTGGGCGTGAAGCTAGATAAGGTGCGTACACAGACCATTCAAGTACTCAGTCAGTCTGGCATGGCCTCATCGATGGTTCTCTCGAAAACCCCTGTCTTAGATAGCATAGGGAATGACCTGACATCTGCCGCTCGTGCTGGCACCCTCAACCCTATCATCGGTCGGAGCCTGGATATAGAGCGCCTCTCTCAGACTTTCTCTCGTCTAAGCAAAAACAATCCAATACTTGTTGGGGAGCCAGGTATTCGTAAAGCCGCAATTGTGGAAGGGCTTGCGCTCCGTCTGGCTTTGGGAGAGGTGCCCGAAAAACTCGTGGGACTGCGTCTGGTTGCACTCGATGCCGACCTTCTGATCACAATTACTGATAACCAGAGCGAAGCGCGAGAACGTTGGATGAAGATCATTGAGGAACTGCGCCAGAGTCGCGATTGTCTACTCTTTATTGACGAGATTCATCTGCTTTTCAGAGATGGGCCAACCGAAATTGCAACTATTTTTAAATCGGCTCTTCTCAATGGTAGATTGCGATGTATTGGCGCTACCACACCCGAGGACTATCACAAGTACATTGAACGTGATTCAGCGCTCCAGAGGAGCTTCCAGGAAGTCATTGTACGCGAGTTAACCGTCGAAGAGACTATAGAGGTCCTCAGGGACGTTCGTGAACGCTATGAGCAGCATCATCGTGTGAGGATTGCTGACAAAGTGCTTGTTATGGCAGCGGAAATGGCTAACCAGTATGTGACGAACCGTTTGATGCCTGATAAGGCAATTGACTTGATTGATGAGGCGTCCAGTCGCGTACGCATGCAGAGTTCGCTGGCCCCACTAAACCTGAAAGATGCTATGAAAAGCCTGGAAACGGTTTTGCGTGAAAAAGAGCAGGCTATCCATCAGCAGGAGTATGAACTGGCGGCAGATCTGCGTGACCGAGAGGTTACATTACGCTATCGTATCGCTAAGCTGGAAGCTGGCTGGCAGCGCGAGCGCGGCAATGAGAAGCTTGCGGTCCGTGAGGAAGATCTTGCGCAGGTGGTTTCAATGTGGACAGGTATTCCTGTGGCACGTATCCTCGGCACATAGCCAGGCCTCCCTTTACAAGTAGAGGTTGCTTGTCGATCTTCTGCATCGGCCTGGCAGGCCACCCCGCCCCCTTTAAAAAAGAGCAACTGGTGTGTTTGGTGGCGCATTCGCGCCATCAAACACACCAGTTGCTCTTTTTGTTCTCTGTCGCCGCAGGCGACAGAGGGAAAAGCGAGAAAAAACCTCTACGTGTAAGCAGGCCACCCCTCCCCCCTTTAGAAGAGCAGATGGCATGTTCGGTGGGGCG
>DAOTTL010000333.1:0-9163 GCA_034438135.1 Ktedonobacteraceae bacterium
TCCCACGACCGGCGCAACAGCGCTTGCGGGGAGCAACCGTGCCGGTGCAGGTACCAGCCTCCCTCACCCGATCCTTACGCAGCTTGAGCCGCCAGCAAGGCACGACGTTGTTTATGACCTTACTGGCTACCTTCCAGGTGCTGCTGAGCCGCTATAGTGGGCAAGAGGATATCGTGGTGGGGAGTCCGATCGCCGGACGGACGCAGCGGCAGGTGGAGGATTTGATTGGCTTTTTTGTCAACATGCTGGTGCTGCGAAGCGATCTTTCAGGAAATCCGACCTTTCAGGAGGTCTTGCAGCGGGTGCGAGAAGTGACCCTGGAAGCATATGCGCATCAGGAAGTGCCCTTTGAGCGCCTGGTCGAAGTGTTGCAGCCGAGCCGGGATTTGAGCTATCATCCGCTTTTCCAGGTGGTGTTTGTGTTGCAGAATGCCTCTTCGCTGGCAGCCGTCGAATGGCCGAGGGTGCAGGTTCATCCGTTGCTGGTAGAGAATACGACGGCGCAGTTTGATCTCGCTCTGGACGTGAGCGAGACGGCAGAGGGACTGGAGGGACGGCTGGAATACAATACGGACCTGTTTGAGGAAGCTACCATCAGGAGGATGGTGGGGCACTGGTACACCTTACTGGAGAGTGTAAGTGTACACCCGGAGCTGCCTCTGGGAGAACAGACCCTCTTGAGTCAGGCGGAGCGGGAGCAGGTGCTGGTGGAGTGGAATGCGACCCAGACGGAGTATCCGCGCGAGAGCAGCCTGCATCAGTTGTTTGAGGCACAGGTAGAGCGAATCCCTGAGGCGCTGGCACTGGTCTTTGAGGAGCATCGGCTCAGCTATCGTCAGGTGAATGAGCGAGCGAACCAGCTTGCCCGCTATCTACAGACCCTGGGGGTCGGGCCGAACGTGATTGTTGGTTTGTATCTGGAACGTTCCCTGGAATTAATGATAAGTCTGCTTGGTATCCTTAAAACTGGTGCAGCATATCTACCCATAGATCCAGCATATCCACCTGAGCGTGTGGCTTTTATGCTACAGGATGCTAAAGCTCCTGTGCTTTTGACCCGACAAGACATTGGCACAAATCTTCCTACAAGTACCCTGTCAATACTTTACCTGGATAGAGATTGGGAGCGCGTAGCCCAGGAGTCGAAGGAATCAATTACCACCCTGGTCAAGCCGGAAGATCTGGCCTATGTGATCTATACTTCTGGTTCCACTGGCAAGCCTAAAGGGGTGATGGTAAGTCACTCCAATGTGACTCGCCTCTTTGCAGCAACGGAAGACTGGTATCACTTTAATGAGTATGATGTCTGGACCCTCTTTCACTCCTCTGCTTTCGATTTTTCCGTTTGGGAAATCTGGGGGGCATGGCTTTACGGAGGCTGTCTTGTCGTTGTTCCTTACTTCGTCAGCCGCTCGCCCGAAGCATTCTATCGTTTGCTCTGCCAGGAACAGGTTACGGTTCTCAATCAGACCCCTTCTGCATTCCGTCAGCTTATCCAGATAGAAGAACAGCTCGAAGAATCGCTCATATCACAGCTTAATCTTCGTCTGGTGATCTTTGGGGGAGAAGCACTTGAGTTCCCGAGTTTGGAACCCTGGTTTGCACGACATGGCGATCAAACTCCACAGCTTATCAACATGTATGGCATCACGGAAACAACAGTTCATGTGACCTACAAACCTTTACTAATGGCTGACCTTGGGAATGACGTTGGGAGTGTGATTGGGAGACCGCTGCCAGATCTCCAGGTATATGTGCTGGATAAGTATCGTCAGCCATTGCCCATTGGGATAGCAGGTGAAATGTATGTTGGTGGTTCAGGAGTGGCGCGAGGGTATCTTTATCGGCCTGAACTCACTGCTGAGCGGTTTTTGCCTGACCCATTTGGTAATGGATCAAGCTCACGTCTTTATAGGACCGGTGATTTGGCGCGTTATCTGCCAGATGGCAGCCTTGAGTTTCTGGGGAGGTTAGACCATCAGGTCAAGATACGAGGATTTCGTATCGAGTTGGGGGAGATCGAAGCGCTCCTACAGCAGCATTCGGCAATCAAGGAAGTGGTCGTTATAGCACGTGAAGATACACCTGGTAATAAGCGACTTGTTGCATACTATGTGCCTATCGCCGGGCAGAAACCTTCGAGCAGTGCATTACGCAACGAACTCAAAGAAAACTTGCCAGCATATATGATACCATCAGCATATGTTATGCTGAATGCATTGCCTCTACTTCCAAATGGGAAATTAGATAGAAAAGCTCTGCCCGAACCAGATGTTGTATCCTCTGAACCAGAAAATGCCTATGTTGCCCCACGAAATGCTTTGGAAGCAAGTATTGCCGGGATCTGGGCCAGGTTTCTTGAGTTGGAAAAGGTAAGTATCTATGCAAACTTTTTTGAGCTGGGTGGTCATTCTCTGATCGCTACTCAGGTTATCTCGCATCTGCGCAGCGATTTACAGATAGAATTGCCCTTGCGACATCTTTTTGAATTTCCAACTATCGCAGCGCTTGCAGAGAAAATTGGAGTGGAAGGTTGTCTGGCGCAGATATCACCTATTCCTTTGTTGCAATCTGTCGAGCGAATTGCAAGCTTGCCCCTCTCCTTTTCACAGGAACGCCTGTGGTTTCTTGATCAGTTTGTGAAAGGAAGCGCATTATATAATATGTATACAGCCGTCCGCCTGGACGGTACGCTCGACATCCAAGCGCTTCAGCGGAGTCTGGCGTACGTTGTGCAACGCCATGAAGTGTTGCGTGCAAACTTCATGGAATTAGCTGGGCAACCTTTCCAGTCTATTGCCCAGACTCAGGCATTACCTTTTCATATATGTGATTTTCAGGAGTATTCTTTACCAGAGCGTGAGACGCAGGCGATGATTGCGATAAAAGAGGAAATTTCGCGGACATTTGATCTGCAAAACGAGCCGCTTTTCCGCGCTTTGTTGCTCCATGTAGACCAGGAAGAGCATATTCTTTTGCTTAATATGCACCATATTGTTTCCGATGGCTGGTCTCTGAGTGTCCTGCTGCGGGAACTGGCCGCGTTCTATACAGCATCTATCGATGGTCGTCCTCTGGAGCAAGCGCTTCCTGCCTTGCCTATCCAATATGTTGATTTTGTGTGCTGGCAACGTTCATGGATGCAAGGCGAAATGATGGAGAAGCAGTTGAGTTACTGGAAGCAAAAGCTCAGTGGTCACTTACCTTTGCTGGAATTACCCACTGATCGGCCAAGACCATCCCGCCAGAGTTTTCAGGGAGCCACCTATCGTTTTGCTTTGCCCAGAGATTTGCTCAAAGATCTCAGAGCGCTGAGTGAGCGCGAGGGCGTGACCTTGTTTATGACCTTGCTAGCAGCCTGGCAAATCTTACTTTTCCGTTATAGTGGTCAGGAAGACATTTTGGTGGGAACGAATATTGCCGGGCGTACACGCGCGGAACTGGAGGGCTTAATTGGCTATTTCGTCAATACACTGGTTTTGCGTACAGATCTTTCCGATGCTCCGACATTTCGCCAGTTATTAGCACGAGTGCGAGAAGTAGCTCTGGAGGCGTACGCTCATCAAGATGTTCCGATAGAAAAAGTTCTAGAAGCACTGCAACTGGAGCGAGATGCCAGCCGCAATACACTCTTTCAAGTCATGTTTATTCTCCAGAACAAGTTGCCTCTCCCGGAAAAGGTTGCCAACCTTCGCCAAATGCCTCTTAGCGTTGATAACGGCACAGCCAAGTTTGATTTACTGCTTGGTTTACAAGAAGAGACAGAGGATTTGAGAGGGTCTTTAGAGTATAGTACAGACCTCTTTGATGTAACTACGATTGCACGCATGGTGGAACACTGGCAGAACGTGTTGGCAGGAATTATCGCGGACGCTGAGCAAGGAATCAATGAGTTACCTCTCTGGTCAGAGACGGTTTCGTTGAATATGCAAGAAATTGAGGAGCTTTTTGCCTGAATTGTTGTAGGTAGATAGAGCAGGACGAAGCGCGATAAGGCATAGAGTGAATGTACTACCAGTGCTCAATGGTATGAAAATGTATATTCTCTCCACGTTCTGCCGCGAATGAAAATAGCTAGCGTCGTGACGCTAGCTATTTCTTGAGTACTGACATCGTGCCTTCCGCTGATTTTTTAGCAAGCTCCTGTGTTTTCCCGATCAAAAAACACACGTTGCGCCCCTTGCCAGAGAATGTTATTTCCTAATACTTGTAAATTGTTTTCTCCAGAGATTACTGTCAAACAATGATTTCCTCTAAGAATACCAAAACTGCCCATAAAACGAGAACTTCCATAAGAGAAGAGCAAACCAGATTTGCCAGATGAGTCGGAGCAAAATAATAGTTCTCCACGATTTGGCATAGATGTTCCATTCTCATCATGGAATGGAACATCCTGACTATTTAGTAGAGGAATCCAGATTGCTTCTCCGCACCATAGGGCCTGGATAGCATGTGTTTGAAAAGGCAGGAGTTGGCGGATAAAATGGCAAGTCTTTGGTGAGTCGGCTTCTTCCATTTGAAGAATGAACTTCAATGGACCTATAACCACAGGGATTGTTGTCATATCTCAAACCTCTTTTTGCTGACTAAAGATCTCAGCCAGTGAAGAGCGCGACTGAGCTTCGCCGGGTGCCAATTTCCATGAGTAAGAGTCTCCTTCAGTGAGATACCTTTAAATACGGCAATCCGTGCTAGACCTATCTTCTCCTGGATTTACCCTCATGAGCGTCTGGAAGCTGGATACGCAAGTGCACTATGTATCGGAGTCTCTACATAATAGATTATGTAACACTTCATGCAATGATTTGTCAAGTGCATTGTGAAGCTGAAACAGGGCTTCGCAAAAGTCAGGGGTGAACTAATCCCGCGTTTGACGACTTTGCTCACAGATAGTCTTCGCGTTGAACAATCCCCTGAACCTTTTCCCCTAAGAGCATGCGTTTGATATTTTCGGCTGCATCCCTGGCTGCTGAAAGAAACACACCAGGAACAACGGCTGAATTATGTGGAGAACCCAGTACATTTGGAAGATCAAGAAAGGGGTACCGTGGGCGAAAAGGAGCAGGAAGAGCAGGCTCATTCCACCAGGCGTCCAGTCCAGCCAGGAAATGGGGATGGCTCTGCAAATGCCTGTACAATGCCTCTTCATCCAGAATAGGACCACGAGCAACGTTCACCAGGATACTCTCCGGCTTCATCCACGCCAGTTGTTCTGCGCCGAGCAAGCCCCTGGTTTCCTGGGTAAGAGGCAACGAGAGCACCACCACATCACTTTTCCGTAAGACGGTTTCCAAATCGCTCAAGGTCCCCAGAAAATCGACCGCTTCGGAGCTTTTTCCGCTGTGATTGATGGCATAAATCGTCATGTCAAAGGCGCGGAAGAAGCGAGCCGTTACGCGCCCAATTCCACCAAACCCCAGAATACCAGCCGTCTTACCCGCAAGCGAGCGATTCATCGTCGATTGATCGAATACCCCTTGTTTTAACGACTGAGTTGTCGCCAGGAGACGCTTAGCCAGGGCCAGGGTCATCGCGACAACATGCTCGGCCATCGGTACAGCATATGCTCCGACATTGCTGGCAAGCGTCATACTCGATGAGAGATCCTGGAAAGGCAGCGTATCAGCTCCAGCGGAAAGGAGTTGCAAAAAACGCACCTGTTGGAGAAAAGGATATTCCGCCGGTTGGATGTCGCGGGTAAAAATCCAGGAAAAAAGCATGTCGGCTTGTGAAAGCACCTCTGTCCTCCGCTCCTGGGGGATATCTTCAAGAAAAATCACATCGCCAAGACTATCGAGGATTTCGTGAATCAGTGGTTTCTGACCAGCAAAGGTCTTATACGTCACCACAACCCGAGATTTTTGCATAGTTGGTGTCCTCTTTTTTTGAGGGATTGCGTGCGCTGCTCTTTGCGCAGCGCACGCAATCCCTCTTTTCTTCCTTTAGGGTGGGGCGGTTTCGATCGACAGTGTCTTTCTACAACAAAGTCTTTTTCTCCTGGAGAGGGGATCTGGCCACTGCTGAGCAATGACTTTTGCGAAACCTTGAGGCAGAAATCCGACGGTGTTGCTTATCTATCAGTCTCGTGTATACTACACAGTAGGAATAGTAAGATATTTCTGAACTGAAAGCAATCGGCAAACGGGCGGGATCGTTGTGTAGACAACACCAGTGGGAAATTGTTGCATTCACAAGGGAATATGAGCAGATGCCGAGGCGAGGAGTGAGTGGACATGACCACACCAGTGAATGCGAGCGATCCACGGGTCAAACGGACTCGCCAGTTGTTGCTGCAAGCGTTCATCGCATTACTTGAAGAAAAGCAGAACATGCACTCCATCTCCGTGCAAGAGATTGCGGAACGCGCAACAGTCAACCGAGCCACCTTTTATGCCCACTTTGAAGACAAATATGCCCTCCTGGAGAGCTGGATGCGCGAGAAGTTTCATCGGACATTGGAGCGCCAACTTCCTGCCTCATCCACCTTGCAGATGAGCACACTGAGCCTGCTTATTCTCGCCGTGTTCGACTTTCTTGCTGGCTTTCGTCATCACCTCAAGCCAGTCGATCGACAGTTTGAGCCGCTCTTCGAGATCGCTCTCCAACAAGAGCTTTATGAGATCCTTTTGACGTGACTCAAGCACGTTTCATCGGAGGCTCCCGAATGCGTGGAGACGAGAGAAACCACGGCGCTGGTCATCAGTTGGGCCATCTTCGGCCCCGCAGCACAATGGAGCCGTGAAGACCAACGTATCTCGAAAGAGGTGATGGCCCATCACGTTTTGACCGTCGTAATAGCGGGCTTGTCACCTGTTGTGACAGTTACTTGACCAATGCTCTAGAAGCTGCTTCTCGTTGTTTTTCGGTCGGATCATACTCGCCCCCCATACGGGAACTGGTCAGGTGCTTCATGCACCGGTTCCCGAGATCTCTCCGGGTCTGTTCAACTCCGCAATCCAATTCGTGTCCCACATTTCCCCCAGTCATGTGAATCGTCCAGATTCCCAGCAAAAAAAATCGAAATCACTTGTCTTGCAAACTCACGTTAGTTACGTTATAATGATAGAAAAGATTTGATCCTATCTCAAAGACAAGGAGGGAGTCGATGGCTCTCTTTGACAACAGGCTGGCCCAGGAAATCATCATGCTGGTGCGAAAGCGGTATGGAGAGTTAGGAGACGCGTTGGGAGAGGTATGTCAACAAGAGGGGCTGAACCAATGGAACGAGTCCAGTCCGTTGCAACAAGATCTGAAACGATTGATCGGAGTTGCCAATGGGGAATACCACAGAACAGAAGAGGCCGTTCGTCACGCCGAACAGGCACTTACGCGCCTGCTGGATGTGCTGTGGGGGAATGCGCTGGCAAGCCGAGTAGTCATCCCGAATGACTTTTGGAAAACGGACCCCGGCATTCTGGTCTCGCGAGTCCGGTGGTGGATCTCGGTCGATGACCTGATTACCATTAGCAATGCTGCGGTGTTGGCCTTTGGAGAAAACACGCAGGCCACTCGCATGCGCATCGGACGTGCGATCGACAGTGGCTTCTTAGAATGGGTTCCTGATCCCTCGGTGGCCAACCCTCAACAAAATACACGTGTGCTTCGGCCTCAAGTGGAGCGTTTGCGTGATCAACGCCGACTGCCTGAATAAACGAGATACACTGCATCTCAAAGCGTGTTGCTCTTCTACACCCGGGCGATTTTTAGCATAGACACGAAAGGATAACGAAATGTCTTCCCAACAACCTCCCAAAACAGCCGATGAGCTGGGCTTGATGCATGGTTTTCCCCCCTTCCCAGAGACGCGTGTCACTCACGCCACACAGCTCCTGGGTCCCTATAATCGCTGGAGTTTCCAGAACATTCAAAAACTCAATCCTACTGCGGATGTGTGGCGTGGCAACAGGCCAGTCGCACATTTCGACGAAGAGCCTGGCGACATCGATAAAATTCCCTACCAGAGACGAGATGGGACCACCTATACCTTTGGCGAGATGCCTGAACTCAGCTACACAGACGGCATCGCCGTTGTACATCAAGGGAAAATGATCTATGAGCGCTATCTCAATGGGATGCAGGCATCCACTCGTCACGCCTGGGCCTCTGGAAGCAAGTCCATGACGGGGACACTCGCAGAGCTACTGGCTTATGAGGGTCTCTTCGATCTCAACGCTCCTGTGACAACGTATCTCCCAGAGCTGAATGCAAGCGGCTGGGCCTCTGCCACAGTCCGCCAGGTAATGGATATGACCACCGCTATCACGTTCGCTGAGGGTGAACCAGATCCCCTGCTGAATCAGCCAGGCATGGCTCATCCAAGCATGGTCGAGAACTGGATATATAGCGTGGCTCAGGGCTGGCGTGCACGCACTCAGAACTATACAGGCCCAGAAACCAGTTACGAAGTGCTCGCAACCATGAAAAGTACGGGCAGGCATGGGGAGCATTTTACCTATCTCACGCCAAATACGGATATCCTGGCATGGATCATGAAACGTTTACTGAACAAGCCACTTGCTGACGTCATGCAGGAGCGGATCTGGTCAAAACTGGGTGCCGAGCGAGATGCATGTTGGGTAGTCAGTCCAACGACAGAAGAGACTGCTGGCTCCGGGTTGCTGACAACGCTGCGTGATATGGCACGCTTTGGCCAGATGCTACTCCAACAAGGGTGGTTTAACGGACAGCAGATTATCCCCACCGCTATCGTCGAGGACATTGAGCGGAGCGCGAAAGGATCTTCGCCCTATTCTCATCATTGGTGGATGGTGAATAAGGAGCATGGTGCCTATTGTGCTCTGGGGTTCGGAGGTCAAATGCTTTACGTTGATCCTCGTGCGCAACTCGTGGTGGCGAAGTTGAGCTCGTATCCCACGCCAGTCGATGGCGGTGAAGAATTCTTTCATGCATTCGCCGCTCTCCCGGTCCTGGCAAAGACGTTGATGAAGTAAGTAGTCAATGACTTTCAAAAGTGAGCACTTTTTGCCTAAAAGAGTAAGCACTCTCTGCCTGAGTACACAAACCAACAGGTCCGCACGTTGCAGGCGTTCTATCCGTCGTGGATTTTTCCTGGCAGACAGGGACTCCCTGCAAAAGGGAGTTGGCAGGGTCATTTAATGCTCGTGCAGAACCCCTTTACAAATAGAGGTTTCTTGCCGATCTG
>DAOTTL010000334.1:0-2489 GCA_034438135.1 Ktedonobacteraceae bacterium
CAACCAACCAATCAGTCGGCCAGATCCTCACCACGCGACCAGGCAGTGAAGATGATTTCAGTCAACCGCCAGGCTTATCACGATTATACAGTAGAGCGCACAATTGAGGCAGGCATCTCACTGGTAGGCACCGAAATCAAATCGATCCGCGAAGGGAAAGTCAACCTGCGCGGCTCATACGCGCTTATCCGCCAGGGAGAAATCTGGCTAGAGAACGTCCATATTGCCACCTACGATTTTGGCAATCGTAACAACCATGAACCCACCCGTCGTCGCAAGCTCCTGCTCCATCGACGTGAGATCGAGCAGTTAGAGAGTAAGATCGCGACGAAGGGACTGACGCTCGTTCCGATCAAGCTCTACCTGAAAGGTGGACGTGCCAAAGTGGAATTGGGACTGTGTAAGGGTAAAAAATTGTACGATAAACGTGAGTCTATCGCGGAACGAGATGTAAAACGCGAGATGGAACGCATTGTCCGAGGAAGATAATCTATGGATGAAAAGCTAGTAGAAAAGGCAGCGGGCAGATCATCGCACCAGCCAGATGTTCTGCCCGCTACTTTCTCCACATCTGACTTTAATCAATTTGGCATCGCAAACCTGTTGGGGATGCAAGTTCAATCTCTGGCGAATGGGATTGGCAGGGTTAGCATCGAAATAGATGAACGCCTGATGCATCCACAACACATCGTACACGGTGGGGTCATCTTTACCTTGGCAGATACAGCCATGTCAATGGCACTGATCTCGGTCCTGCCGCCCTCAACGCCCTTTGGAACGATCGAGGCCAAAATTAACTATCTGCGCCCGGTACGCTCTGGTACACTGGTAGCTGAAGGAAAAATTATCCAGCAGGGGACCTCAACCGCTGTCATGGAGGCTATTGTCTCACTCATCACAGGGGAAGAGCAGCAAGAGATTGCCAGGGTGCTTGGCACGTTTTTCATCAGACCTGGTAGAAAAACCTGAAAGCAAACCAATCAGCGCATAAGTTGCACGTTGTAGTTTTCAATCTGTCTTCTAAAAAGAACTGACTCAGGAGATTGTTGATGTCAGCAGAGAGTGTGCCACACATTCTAGCACTTAACCACGTTCAGATAGAGGCTCCTCGAAACTGCGAGGCCGAGGCACGAGCTTTTTACGGTGAGCTACTTGGATTGCCAGAGCTTGAGAAGCCTGAAAACCTCAAAAAGCGTGGGGGAGTCTGGTTTGCCTGCGGTTCCCAACAACTCCATATTGGGGTCACGGACAACTTCGTTCCACGCCATAAGGGACATCCCGCCCTCGAAGTACACGACCTTCCGGCTATGCGAACGCATTTAGAGAGTTCACATGTGGCTATAGTCGAAGACGAGCCCTTGCCCGGTTGGTCCCGCTTTTATATCAGCGATCCCTGGGGCAATCGGCTCGAACTCCTCGAACAGGATGAAGCTATGAGTTATCTCTAACTTTTTTGCGGCTTGCAAAATCAGCCCTTTCTCCCTGGAAAGCTGGCGGCTGCGCCGCCGGCAAGAGCGTTTGCTTATTTTGCCAAAATGAGGGATGACTCAAAGTTCTAACTGCCCAGTTTACTGAGCGAAACCTCCGGCACTATCTCCTCTACACTGCTCTCTACATCCGTATCTACAGCTTTATACATATGCTCATCAGCGCGACCGCCGGGTAGCCAGAAAAGGGCGACTACACTTATCACCATCAAAATAAAGATGATGAGATATACCCAAAACAGGCTCTGGGAGAGCGCACCCTCAAGTTGCTGTAAGAAATTCCCAGGCACCAGATTGCGAATGCCAGGTGTCAGCAGGATATTGGCAGGCGCTACGTTTTTCGGCAAACGAGCCGTCACTCCGCTGAAATTTGCAAAGATGGGCGCGAACCGCTGAGCCACCTGAGCATTGAGGATCGTTCCCATAAAGGCGACCCCGATCGCTCCACCAATTGTGCGCACAAACTGCGTCGAGGCCGTAGCTACGCCACGCAGATTCCATGGAACCGAGTTCTGGACTGAGAGAATGAAGGCTATACTATCAAAACCAAGACCTACTCCTGCCAGGGCCATCGAGACGACAATAAAGAAGGTGCTTGTGCTAGTATGGAAGAGCAGCATCATTCCCACACCTACGGTGGTCAACAAAGCCCCCAGCACGCCAATCTTGCGATAGCCAAAGGTCAGGACCAGACGTCCACCAACGACGGAAGCAACTGGCCACGCCAGAAGGAGAGGAGTAAGGACGATGCCAGCATCAGTGGCTGTCCCACCTCTAACACCCTGGACAAACAGAGGCACATAGGTCGTAATGCCAAACATGGTCACGCCCAGAATCAGGCCGCCGAGACTGGCAACGGCTATGATCCGATCTTTAAACAGGTCCAGAGGCAGAATCGGCTCGGACGCTCGTTTCTCCAACCAGATAAAGAGGGCCAGGAGTCCGACAAAAACCGCAAAAAGTCCGATACTTTGCACCGAAAGCCAGGCCCAGGAGGTTCCT
>DAOTTL010000335.1:0-6775 GCA_034438135.1 Ktedonobacteraceae bacterium
GACAGGTAATGATGCTTTACTTCCAGAATAGATTCGCCAATTTTCTCATCGATGCCAGTTTTGGTGCTGGCTGATGGGAGTGGTTCCTCCTGAGCTTGCTCTTTATATTGTCTGGCCTGTTGGAAGAGAGCGTATGCCATCGGAGATAAAAGCCCGTACCCATCTTTGTCTGGTGGTTCTATGAAGGCCAGCAGGCTCCCTTTGACGTTTTCCTCATAATTGCTCAGGCGTTTTTCTATTTCATGATATGTACGGAAGTCATCTTCAATCCACTGGAAGAAGTCGGTGTTATCGAGAACAACGCTCATGTCCCAGCTTAAAGCTATAGGGTTGAAGGTCACCAGATGCTGGAAGCCTTCATAAATGTATTTGACCGGAACCTGAAAAAGCATGCCTAGCATGGTGCTATAAACTACCTGCGCTTTGAGACCGGCTGTCGCATTGATGATAACAGAGCCATGCTGGCGTGCGTTGAAAATGGCTGTCATCAGATTGCTTATCAGGTTACGGATGCCGCGTTTTTCAATCTGCTCCGCGTTATCTTGAAATTGCAGATGGATGACCGAAATATCCTGGAAGCCTTTATCCTTAAAAAAAACCTCAAGCTGCCTTACACAGCGCTGGGCTAGGAGGGCCTCTGTGGCCAGGAATACCAGGTGATCTCCCGGCTGGATCATTTTTAACAGAGAGTTGGCTTCAGCAGAAGCTTTTTCTGGCGCTTCCCGCAGATATGCTTGCATTTCGTCATCGCCGGGATTAACCTTTTTTCCCGTCGTCGCCTCTAAATGCCTTCCTGTATTAGAGTATAAGGATACTCCAGCAGTTGTGATGATTGTTGTCATAAATCCCTTTCCTTGCATCTATCACTCTGAGCAGCCATTGTTTATCCGTCTTGACAGGCCAACTATTGACTCAGACTGGCTCCTACTCCACTCCGTCCAATATTACCTTATACCAGGGCTGGTTTCTTAATTCACCTTCTTTACCTGTCTCGCGAACTTTGGCGATGATGGCTTTGCCCAGATTCTCGCGGGCGATCGGTGATTTCAGCAGCATCCACTTCAGGCCTATATTTATCATCTGTGATCCAATCTGGGTGTGCTGCATATGTTGGATTTTTTCCAGGTGAGTAGCAATCCCTGCCAGTTCGGCCTGGTCTTCCGCGCTTAATTCAGCGGGATTGCCAGTGTCGATATCGCGTTTCATACGGCCATAACCGCTAGAGGTTTTGGCTCCAATGCCCAGGACCAGCAGAGCTTCAGTGAGCAGGGAGAGGACGACATCCAGCCAGCGTTCACGGTTGTCGAGTTCCGGGTCTGCGTTCAGGGCGACCAGGTATCTGCCGCGTGCGCTGAGAAAGCTGACCGGATTGGGACTATCCCAATCAGCGGGCGGCGCTATCTGTTTCTGAGCATCCGGGCCTTTATAGTAATTGCCATGATGGACAGTGATAACATCGATGCGCAGGGCGTACTCCGCTGCCTGCTCCTGATCGGGCTTATAGAGGGCATCCAGAAAGGTGATGTAGCCTGCGCTGGTTGTGTCTCCAAAGACGACCTGATATGCCTCTTCACCTGGTTGCCATTCTTGCCCTCCCATCAGGCGGGCGTAGGCGGCGGTCAGACCTTTGAGGGCACTGCCAGGCAAATAGGGCACACCATAGGTACGGTGCAGGGCAATCGATGTTTCCAGCACGCTTTCATTGCCCAGGCCAATGGCCAGAGGGCTTTTAGCCTTGAAGGTGGCGACCCTCGCCCCGGACTCACTCAGGTCTGTTGACCAGCGCTGGTAGAAGGCTTTATAGAGGTCGGAAATTGGCAGGCTGGTGGCCTCCTCGACCAGCTGGCGCTGCGGGCTTTGCTCAGTATCATTGGCCTGAGTACTGGCGCTATAGCGCTCTAGCGAGCCAATATATTTATCCAGCCAGAGCCCGGCGTGTACACCAGCGCGAGCGATGTGAACCTGATTGATCTGAGAGGCGCGGCCCTGAGATCGTTCTTGCAAGCTTCCGAGAGTCGGCGTCTGCGCTGATATAGGAGCCAGAGCCAGATTTTGTAAAGTGGCCCGGCGACTACTGGTGGCTGGCATGGTTATCTCCTTCTCTATCTTCATCCTGGCCTGCTTCGACGCCGAGGATAGATTGCGCATAGCGTTTGTACCAGAGTAGAGCTGCCAGGATCTGTCTGGTCAGGTAGATATAAGCCTTGAGATTGCCGGAGCCTTCTCCTCTGGCTTCGTTGAGAAGTTTCTCTCTGGTGCCATTTTCGCCCAGGACCGTCTTACTCAGGTCATCCATGAGGCGAGACGGGCCACTGGCCTCCTTGTGGCGAGCATCGACGAAGGTCAGAGCCTGGATTAAGCCAGAAGTATGAATCAGCATAGGCAGCTTATGAGCCATTGCGCCATAACGGCTGGCCTCGGCCTTCTGGTCTTTGATAGCATTAACGCGTGTAAAAGCGTCTCGGGCATATTTCTGATCGCGTGTTTCCATAATCGATCTAGGCTCCTTTAAAGACCCGCACGCGGCACTGGCCTCGTCCAACAGTTGATTTACCACCCAGTTGTAGATGCTTATTGGCGATTTTCTCCAGGGCTTCGCCAATGTCATTGCCACTCAGTTCTGTCTGGCCATTGCGTCCGTTGATGCGTGGGCGTGGAGTAATCACACCCAGACCACTGAGTACACTTTCCGCAGGCAAGGCTTCTTCGTACCAGAGCGCACCCGCTCTGACGGTCTTGCTCTCTTCTTCCAGGCGAATACGCGCAGTGATCTCGGTTGCTGTTTCCAGCAGGAAGTTCATGACATTATCGTGAACCAGGCAGAGGCGCGCTCGAAAAAATTTCTGCCAGGTATTATCTCCGGGAAAGATACGCTCTCCCAACCACTGAGCCCAGGTATCTATCTGTGTGCTGGGAGTAGCTATGAGGTCCAGATCTTCCAGGTAGATGTTCCGACCAGCGGCATATAACTGACAGGTCTGTTCCTTGTTGGTCGTGATAACGACAGCCTGATTCTCATCGTTAATTGCTGGTACAGGTATACTCTGTTGGAGGATTTGCAAATCCAGCCGGTCACGTCTCAAACGATAGAGAATATAGGGAGACGTCACCCAGGCAAAGGTCCCGGCCAGGCTGCGCACAGGCAGAAGCAGGAGGCGCTGGTCAGTGAACTGGATAGTGCCCGCTGAAGCCGAGAGGCCGTCAGTCTCCTCGCTGCCAAAGATCTGCTCGGCTTCAGCAGTGCGGCCGTTAGCGAGCTGGATCGTTTTGTCACTATGGCTCCGCAGCGATCCCTTTAGCGATGAGCCAGGCAAGTAAGGCAGGCCAGTAGCTCGTTCGCGTGCGATAGGCAGGTCGATTACGCCGCTGCCCTGGCCTGTGCCTGCATGTAAGGCTGACAGGGCATGAATGAAGGTCAGATATGAAGGCATTATCTCTTCTCTCCTAATGTCTCTTGAGATACTTTAGAAAGGCGACCAGAATATTGGTTTCGCCATTAAGAACATCAAGCAATGGCGATAGTTCACCCGTCTGGATCTGGGTTTTGGCTTTGGGAATAGTTTTCTGTTCTTCCGGGAAAGCCTGTATGTCCCCCTGGAAAGCCAGCGTATCCACAGGCAGGTCTGGGCCACTCAGAATGATGGCTAATCCCAGAAACTGCCCGCTCTGACAGGGAATGGGCTTCAGAATCAGCGGGCTGGCCAGGCGCTCGGTTTCTTTGCCCGGACCCTGCAAAGTGATGTTTGGCTTCCCTGCTTCTTCGTCGTGCGGCAGGTGAAAAACGATAGGCAGGCCAAAGGCGGCACGCGGAAATTTGTCGGGAGTGCGTACATCGCGTTCTGGATATAAACGTTTGCGCAAGGCGCTGACTTCTGGCCAGAGACTTTTGCCAAAATCTGAGTAGTGGTTCATCTTAAAATCGAAACGTCGCTGCCGGAATTTTTTGAGTTTCTCAATTAAGGCATTCCAACTTCCGGCTGCCTCCCTATCTGGACCGATCAGAGCTATCTGCGGATGATTGGCCAGATAGGGAACCTGGCCTGTGATCTGGTTGCTCTCCTCTGGCTGGTATTTGGAGATTCGTTGCTTCAGCCAGATCTCAGCTCCTCCCTGTTGAGCTGGAGGGAAATAGTCATTACTGACTGCCTGACCATCGATTTCTACCAGCTTTAAAGCTCCAAAGCCCCGGCGTGTCCTGGCTCCCACACCGCCAAAGGTTTCCCAGGCCCAGAGCGTATCCTGGACCTCCTGCCAGACCTCTCTGGCAAAGATCAGAGTTAAAAGGAATGTCACATCTGTGCGCACATCATTGATGGGCGCGTTCTGCCCGTATATGGTGATAGTTTCCTTCTCTGGCTGTAAGGGAAAGGCTGCGTATTCGGGTATAGCGTTAGCGCCTTCAGGCCGCCTCCGACTGTTCATCACAAAGGGTTTGACAGGATCACCTTCGCTGATCACTTCGACCATGATATGTACAGCTTTATAGCCCGGCTTCTCAGGTGCTGCCTCTTCTGGCTCAGTAGAGGTCAAGTTGGCTGTACCCCAGATCTGATCTTCGCGACTTTTCATCGCAACCATGTCTGCGCCACATTGCCAACCGTGGGTAGCGCGCCACCAGAAACGCAACTGGCCGCGTATACCTGTGGGGCGGATCAGATTGTCAGGATCGTTGGCCCCGGTGACGACTCCCCCACCCAGGAGAGGAGTGATTAAGCGATACTTCCGGGTCTGGACTACGACTTCGCTGGTGCCAATCTTTTGTAACTGGACGTTCTGGCCGTGCTCTTTTCCCGCTGTTCGAGTTGCCTGCCATTGCGGGACAGCCGGTGGCGGGTTCTTGGGCTGTTTTCTGCGTGCCATACTATGGACTCCTCCTTGTTTAGAGAGACATTTCTTGTAACTCGCCATTCCAGTTGCCCAGCACAGCCAGGCCAAAGCCGTCCAGGCAGTCCTGCTCTTGATCGCTGACGCACCTGCCCCAGATGTTGTTAACCCAGGCGAGCCGCTGGTCGGGTGTGCCAGGCAGTTCCAGGAAAAAGACACTACCGGCGGGGGCCAGGCGACGTGTGGCCTTGGCTCCCCGCTTATCGAGATCCCAGCCTGAAACAATTTGAGGGCGTTGCACCAGAATCGCGCGGGGGACTGGCTGGATGCTTTCGTGTGCCCAGGTGCGGAGATCTGGCCAATAACCCTCTTGAAAGCAGGCTGGTGTCAACAATATGAGGCGGCAGGAGCCGCTGTTGCTGATCTGCTTCGCCAGTGACTCTGGACAGGTCGGGAAGGGCAGGCTGCTTTTGTGCCAGTGCACCACACGGCGTTCGCCACCCATGCTGGTCAGTCCCTCCTGAATTGGATAGAACGTTGGATTATTGCTTTGAACTTCCAGCCATAAAGCCAGGCGCAGCAAGTTATTCAGCCCTTTTTTAGAACTGTCATAGGAGCGGTTAGTAAATTCCAGACCCCGTGTTGTGAAAAGTGCGCCCTCCCGACCAATCTTCATATCTGGTTCCATGGCCACATGTGTCCGTTGCTCCTGTTTTAAGGGTGAGAGTCCCAGTTCCTCTCTTTTGAGATTGGTACTGATAGCTTCCGGGTTGCTCAACCACTTGCAAAACATATCCCAATACCAGAAAGCAGGCTGATCAGGAGCCGGTTTGATAGCTCTGTAGACTGCCGGGCCTACGGGAGCCAGTTCAGCGTGACCAGTTGGAGGCTCGAACAATCCATCTGCAAAGGGCTTGAGTGGCACCTGTTGTTTGCAACTGAGAATGTCCTTTTCCTCAAGCAGGAGAGCATCAGCCGGGGCTGGCACCAGCAATTGCCAGGTGTCGCCGCTGCTATCATGCCTGGCCAGCAGAGGACCACGTACCTGGATCGTTTTGAGTTTGAGCAGATCCTTCTGCCCGGTAACTTGAAAAATGCCTTCTTTCTTGCCAGCTTGGCTGCGTGCCACGCCCGCCGTGGTGGAGGGAAAAGGAAAGGGTAGCGTGGAAGCTACGGCTCCGGGCCTGGGATCAAAGGGACGACCATCGCGAACGATCAGGGGTTCGCGGGGCTCAATGATCCAGGACTCCATCTCTACCTTTTTCTCGTCGTCGGACAACGCTTCAGTCTCTTGCTGAATCATATCTCTGCTCCTTCAGGGGTGCCGCCGCCATTGGCCAGACGGCGTGCATCGGCGAAAAAGCGGGCCACGACCAGTTCATTGGCGAGGTCTTCGACATGCACGGGCTGCAATCTGTTCATCAGTTCTACCTTTTGTTCCAGCTCAAGCAGAAGCTGCGGATCTTTTGCCTGTGGATCAAGCGTTTTGTAGAGAGTTCTGAGGGCATCTTCTGGCTTTTCGCCATTTGCTCCAATCAGGCCGATCATACATTTCAGGGCATAGAGAGCCAGGGCTGCGGCTTTTTTATCTTGCCGGGCAGCACTCGTTTCGCCCATCTTGCGCTGAAGCACGCGCAGGGCCGCATACTGTATGTAGTCGGGAGAAGTGCTGACCTTTTGCTCTGAAGCCGAAGCTGGGTCTTTTTTTTGTTCAGGATCGGGATTCAGACGCAGCGCCAGTTCACGTAATTCATAGGCCATCCCCGAAGGGATAATCTTTGTGCATAGCTCGATCAGTTGCTCCAGGCGTGTATCGAATATCTGCCAGGCACCGCCAATTTCGCAGGGTGGACCGCTGCGCTTTTGCAGGGTGATGGCCAGTGAGTTCTTCTTGCCCTTTTTCGCGCGTTTTTCCGCGTCACGGGCAATGTTTAAAGCATCGCCCAGCGGG
>DAOTTL010000336.1:0-6143 GCA_034438135.1 Ktedonobacteraceae bacterium
CACGACGTTTCCTCCTCGAACACTTTTGGACATTGGCTGGATTTGGAGCAATTCGTTTCCCTTTCGACGAGAGCACACAAAAATCTCAAGGAGAGATGAAATATATTGATGCACTCACCTTTTCGACATTCCAAAATCTTTTAGGAAATTGTTGGCAACTATGTAATGGGGGACATATTCTGCTTGCAGGGTACATTTTAGAAAGCTTGCTCGCTACCCTGACTGAGCGAGCATCATTTCAGCTAGAAACGGCTCTGCTGGTCTCTCACGGTTTACGCCTTAAGAGTCTTCTCTGCGCACACCAGCTTCAACTTGCACACATGATTCCTCTCTGTCAGCAGTCGGTGACCTATGCTCAGGTTACGCGTGATCCAAATGTCCTTTCTGCGGCGTTGAATGGTCTTGCTGTTGCATACAAATATAATCAGCAATATGAGCATGCTCTTGCAGCATATGAGGCTGCTCTTTCGGTCAGTGAACAAGCAACGCCATTGTTACGCACGCGTGTATATGCCGGCGCATCAGCAATGTTTGCTTCACAGGGAAAACAACAAGAAGCATTGCATCTGATTGACCTTGCTTATGAACAATTCCCAGAGCATCCAGAAGACGATCCAATGTTCTTCATTGCTGATAATGGATGGTTTATGCTGGCTTACTATGAAGGGTTGCTTCATCTGGAACTTGAACAACCGAAAGAGGCACTTCGAGCCTTTGAAAAAGCCACCAATCATCCACGGAATCATACGATTCCCGCGCGGAATCGACTCGAAATAGTGAATTGTCAAGGACAGGCTGCCATTCATTTAGGAGATAGAGAAATGTATGCTCATTGTTTAGAAGAAGGAGTGACAGGAGCACAAGCAATCCGTAGCCAGAAACGGTTGGCAGAAGTTCTGACCATCTTTCAGCAACAAATGCCACAAGCATGGCGAGAAGAGCCAGAAATCAAGCAGCTTGTAGAGAAAATGCCGATTTTGCTCTCGGGGCTTCCATCCTGATCCTATGAAAGAAATGCGTCTGCTATTTATTGGAGCGGGCAACCTTGGTGGACAAATGCTCGATCTCTTGCTCCGTCTGCCTGGAAAGCACCGCTTCCTGGTCGGGGGAAGGCATCTGGAAGCCCTTCGCCTACGGGTCAATCTTTCCTTGCTTGCAGCTATTCAGTTGGGTTATCAGCCAGAAGTGGAATGTGTCTTTCTTGATCTCAAGAACAGCGAGCAGACCACTATGGTGCTTGCTCAATTCAAGCCCGACCTGATTGTCTCTGCAGCCACCTCACAACCATTAGGTGCCACTTCTGGCCTCCCTTCAGCGCTGGCAAAACGTCTGACTATGGCCCCAATTGCACCTCGTCTCCCATCTGCGCTTTCGTTGCTCTACCCATTAATGAAAGCCGTTCGTGGGGCACAACTCGCTCACTCTCCGCAAGTAGTCAATGCCATTTTTCCCGACATGGCTCATCCCATTCTCCAGCAGGTGGGTCTCGCGCCATCCACAGGCATTGGCGATCTTGCGAATAACGTTCCTGCGCTTCGGCTCTCTATTGCACAGACCCTTCATGTTCCAGTCGAACAGGTAGACGTTCGATTAATTATGGCTCATTGGGTCAGCTATTGGATGTCACGAACCAGTGTGGAAACGGCCCCTTCTCATTTCACAGCGCTAGTTAATGACACTGATCAGACCGCTCTGCTGGACCAACAGACTCTTCTGGCGGCCTTGCCAACAACCTTCAAACGCCTGGGAGGAGAAACAGGCCTGCTTATGACAGCAGCCTCTGCATTGGTAATGTGTCAGGCCATGATGCTAGATCAACGGACGATAACCCATGCTCCTGGTCCAAACGGTTTGCCAGGAGGCTATCCCGTACAGGTAGATGCTCACGGAGTGGAGGTTCTTTTGCCAGCGGGACTCTCCTTAGAGGAAGCGAAAATGATCAATGAGGCGGGTCTTCAGCTCGATGGGATCGCACGCATTGAGACTGATGGAACGGTACTATTCACGGATGAGGCGGTGTCATTATATCGCGACCTACTGGGATACACATGCGCACGTCTTCCTCTCTCTGAAATCGAACTATGGGCACAGGAACTTCAACGATGCTACGAACAAGCCAGGGAGACTTGATGCTCAGCAATGCGCAAACAGGAAAAAGATCAGCAGGAGAAACAAACAAAGGGTCCTCGGTGAAATGGGCAAAGAAGCATTTGGAAGCACGATGACAATCTTTCTCAGTGAAGCGGATAAATGAGAGAAGGCTATAGGACTGACCCAATTTATCATTCAAAAGAACTTATCCGTTGGGAAGAACGTCCTTCTGTGAGGAAACTCGACGATGTAATTGAGGCCTTCTCTCCCTCTATTTTCACATGACCTGCCTCTTTTCATCGGCACTCATTTCCATAGTGGTCCTTTTTGGAAAAGGGAAGGCTGCTGTTGTGCTCCATCCACGGGGATAAGTGCACCATTGATCCAACTTCCTGCCGGGGAGGCGACAAACACGACGACACGAGCAATCTCTTGCGGCGTTCCTAATCGCCCAAGAGGAAATTCTTCTTGCTCAAACTGAGCAAAACGGGCTGGATCACGCTGCTTCGTGCGCTCCCAGCCGCCTTCGGGAAACCAAACAGAGCCAGGACAAACGGTATTCACACGAATCCGTGAAGGGCCAAGCTCCAGAGCGAGTGCACTGCCGAAGAAGATCTCAGCAGCTTTAGCACTCCCATAGAGGAGCGAAGGAGAAGGCTTAACCCCAGAAATGGAGGAGATAGTGACAATAGATCCGCCTCCTTGTTGCTGCATATAGGGAACAGCAACACGAGAGGTCCGAACAGCATGAAAGAGATTGAGGTCAAAGGTACGTACCCAATCCTCATCGGTCGAAGTGGCAAGATTTTTCCCCTGCGATCCCCCAACGTTGTTGACAAGAATATCAATCCCTCCAAGTGTTTGTGCGCTAGCATGCAGAAACTGCTCCAATGCTTGTACATCTGTGACATCAGCGACCTGACCTACCACACGAGTCCCATATTGCTGCAATGCTCTCACAGTCTGGTCCAGAGGTCCTTGGGTACGTGCACAAAATGCGACATGCGCCCCTTCAGCCGCAAATGCAAGCGCTGTAGCGCGACCGATTCCCCGGCTCCCTCCAGTAAGAATAACGACCTTATCACGCAATCCCAGATCCATCAGATCTCTCCTTTCACGGTATCTCGCCTGCCTGCGATCCTCCCGGTAGTAGAGCATAAGCCATAAATTGTTGAGCATAGAGAGCTTCTTCAAGTAACAAACAACAGTGAGCAATAGTGCTATTTATGTGACTGATGCCCCACTCCATAGAAAGTAGACTAAGTAGTAGTAGTGAGAATAATTATGTGATAGCATATACTTGAAGCATTTTCATTATCCCCATATGCCATTGTCTTTCAGCAGAATAAATTCCTGGAAGGCTGCCTGAGGAAGGAGCACGCATGAGTCACGAGATGTCAAAAGAGCCATCATGGACTGAACAGGAAACTGTCTGTGAGAGCGGGTCATCCTCGTCTATTTTTTCGCCACCTGATCATGGCTGGCAGCCAGTTCGTTTGCCAGAGTTAGCCAGCAATGGCTTCCCCTTCTCACCGACGTTTCTCCTTCCAAAGCACCCAACGAGTGCCAATCTTACCGCTCCTACAATCTTTCCCTTTGGCTTTCAGTATCGACAACAGCATCTTCTCAAGAATCGGCCAGTTATTGATCTGACGAAAGGATACTATGATCCACAGACGCAGACCTATACGATTCCTCTCCAGGCTGGTGGTGATACCGAGGGAGGCACGATGGATACAGGCCATTACACCGAAAAATGCGGAGGTGATGGAGAAAAACCCTCGAAAGAGTGGGATGTGACCGAAGACCATGTCACAGATTAAGTGTTGCTGACGGGAAAGGAGGGAAGTATTGACTGCTGACAAAACGGTGCTCGTGCTCACGCAGCAACTCGACGCGCACGCCGATCTGGTCATTGCTGAACTCAATCGGCGTGGGAGACCAGTGCTGCGGTTCGACACCTCCGACTTTCCCCAACGCGCAACGCTTACGGCCAGTATCAGAGGAGGAAGATGGGAAGGAACACTCTTGACTCAAGATCGAACCTTGGAGTTCGGACACATCGCCAGCATCTGGTATCGTCGGCCAACCCCTTTTGATATTGATCCAACCTTGCCCCCATCTGGTCAGCAATTTGCGAGCGCAGAGGCTCGCATGGCACTTGGAGGACTGTTGAGGAGCACTCACTGTCTGTGGGTCAATCATCCTGAAAAAATGGTCAGCGCCGACTACAAGCCGTGGCAGTTACAGGTAGCAAGTGAATGCGGATTGGAGATCCCTGCCTCCCTTCTCACCAATGACCCTGCTCACGTCTTTGCGTTTTTTGAGCAATGTCAATCGCAGATGATCTATAAAACGCTCTCAGGGGGGCTTATTATGTCAGAGAGCGGGGAAGCAGTGAGCATTTACACTAGCAAGGTCACGCTTGACGACTTGCGTATGGAAAGCAACCGAGTACGCTCGACTGCCTGTCTCTTTCAAGAGAACGTTCCCAAGAAAGTGGAATTGCGCATCACCATTGTCGGAAAGCGGGTCTTTGCAGCTGAGATCTCCTACCTCAATCCTGAGCAAGCCGCGCTTGATTGGCGGATGGCATACCAGAACTTGCAGTATCGTGTTTACACATTGCCAGAGGAGATCCACCAAAAATGTTTGCTTTTTCTGCAACGATTGGGTCTTTCGTTTGCTGCATTAGATATGATTGTCACCCCTGACGATCGTTATGTGTTCCTGGAGGCGAACGCAGGTGGCCAGTGGAGGTGGATCGAGAACGCGACAGGCTTACCTATCTGTCAAACACTGGTAGATCTGTTGGTCGAAGAGAACGTGAAAGAGTAGAACGTATGCAACAGATTGACGAGTTGGCTCGTCCCTACATTGACTCACTGGTGACCACCTTAAAGCAGAATGGAACGCTTACACAGCCTCTGGTCGAAGCTGCGTTTACGCGTATTCCACGACACTGTTTCATCGATCATTTTTTTCGTCGAGATATCCGTGAACGCAGAATGATTGTCGAAGAGATGCGCCCTGCCTCTTTTTCAGACGCTGACAGGTGGCTCCAGGCAATCTACGCCAATGAGCCATTGGCGATCGTTTGTGACGGAGAGCAGACCGCCATTAGTTCCAGTTCGTCGCCCGCAGCCATGGCCATCATGCTGGAAGCGTCTCAGCTCACACGCGGGTTGCGCGTGCTTGAAATTGGCACAGGGACGGGCTACAATGCGGGACTGCTTGCCGCCATTGTTGGGCATCCTTCACTCGTCGTGACAGTGGAGATCGAGGCGGATCTGGCAGCACAGGCCAGGCTTCGACTCGATCAGGTGGTTGGAGCAGGGGTGAAGGTGCAAACGGGTGACGGCTTGCAGGGATACGCAGCGGATGCACTCTATGATCGTATCCTGGCAACGGGCAGTACCTTGACGGTTCCATTGCCCTGGCTGGAGCAGCTCCGACCGGGAGGAATGATCGTGATGAACCTGAGCGGACATATGGGGGCCTGCGCTTTTCTCAGGGTGGCGAAGGAAGACGAAGGGCTTGCGGCGCGTGGTCACTTTCTCTCTCGTTCGGAGTTCATGCAACTCCATGAGGCAGGCATGTATCCAAAGCGACGAGCGACCCTGGTTGGTCAGTATATTGCTCGGCCAATCACCTTAGAGCAGGCTGCGACCCACGCAGACGTTGATCTCTCGGCATTGTGGGAGCGTCGCCTGGACGTTGCGCTGCAACTTGCCTTCCCGCAGATGTCTTTCGCCTCGGTTGGAGTGAAGCCCATGTGTCCGTGCCTGATCGATCAGGAATCAGAGACGATGCTGCTCTTCCGGCCCACAGGAGAGACATCCTTTCAGGTTGAGGTGCGAGGAGAACCATCGTTGTGGGAACGTGTTCTGGCAGTGTATCGCCAATGGCTTCAGTTTGGGCAGCCTGACATAACAGCCTATACCTTGTCCATCAATACTCAAGGCAAACAAACCATCACTCTCTCTTCTGCCTCAGATCCCCCCTTGAATGGTCCTTCCTGGATACTTTACGATCCTGAGGCAAGACACAGA
>DAOTTL010000337.1:0-7551 GCA_034438135.1 Ktedonobacteraceae bacterium
GAGGACAACAAGAGCAACTGGTGTGGAGTGTGGCGCGAATGCGCCACACTCCACACCAGTTGCTCTTGTTTACATGGGGTGGGGTGGCCTGCCAGGCCGACGCAGCAGATCAGCAAGAAACCTATACATGTAAGGGGGTCTGGCCACTGCTACGCAGTGACTTTTGAGAAACCCTGAGAGAAACAAGAGCAGACATTGACGTCGAGGGTCCATATTTGGCATAATCTGAAGAGGGAAAGTACTAACCATTGACAAAAAAAACTATAGCAGGACACAGAAAATATTATGAGTACACAACCCATGCCCGCAAGAGAAGAGACCGATAGAGAATATCAGGAGGGCTATAACCGCGTCATGTGGTTTGCCCAACGCGCCCAGACTCAAGGCTGGCGTCTCAGCGACCGTCAGCTAGTTCATGAAATCCTTCAGCGCGAACGAGCCGTGCGTATCCGTGAACAAAGTTCACTGCCAGTGCTTGGTCCAGGCACCCGTTCAGCCTCCTGGAATCGTGGACAGGCAGCAGCACTGCGTACAATCCTGAAAGAACAACGTCAGAAACGTTAAAACCAGAACTCTATGTTGCAATGAGCACAACAAAATTTTTCTATGGGAAAGCATCGAGAAGATGGAAGTAGTATCAACACCAATGGCAAACGCTTACAATGGTCCCAGGCCTGGCTCACATGCACAGGTAGCGGCTATTGTTGCCGAATTGCGGCGTCTCTACCCGAACGCGCAATGTTCGCTCGACAATACAAATCCACTGGAACTTCTGATCGCCACACAGCTGGCCGCCCAATGTACCGACGAGCGAGTTAACAAAGTCACCGCAACTCTCTTCCAGAAATACCACACAGTTCAAGACTACGCTTCAGTCAGTCAGGAAGAGCTGGAGGCTGAAATACGTCCTACCGGCTTCTACCGCAACAAAGCGAAAAACATTCGTGCGACCTGTCAGAAAATCATCACCGACTACAACGGCGAGGTACCACGTACCATGAATGGATTGCTCAGTCTAGCTGGCGTGGCACGCAAAACCGCCAACGTTGTCCTGGGAAACGCCTTTGGGATCGTAGAAGGTTTCACGGTTGACACCCATAATATACGCCTGGCCTATCGCTTTGGCTGGACTCTTAGCAGAGATCCCAAAAAAATTGAGCAAGAATTGATGCAAATCATTCCTTATGAGGACTGGTTCGATCTCTCACATCTGCTCATTTTTCATGGACGAGCTATCTGTAACGCTCGTAAACCTCACTGCGAAATATGCACCCTGACACAACTCTGTCCCGCAGCCCTCGTCCGACATCCCTGACCCTGGCTGAAGCATTGTTCATTTTTTCCCTCTATGAGTCCATCCCTCACTTTTCTATGGCTTGCAAAACCGCCCATCCCTCGAAAAAAGGGAGAAATGGCTGAGTTTGCTCATTTTTCCAAAATGAGGGATGGTAACTACTCATACAAGAAGAACAGAGGGATTTTAGGCAAGGCGTTGCACGCCTTGCCTAAAATCCCTCAAAAAAGCATGAGGGTGGGGCCGTTCGGCCATGAATCGCATCTGCCAACAACGTCATAGAAAGAGAATTCTACTATCCCTACGATCGTGCATAGACACCGCGCTCCTCAGGTGGCATCATACGTGCGATGCGCACCATGAGTTCCTGAGTCACCAACTTGAGCGCGGCTTTGCGAGAAAGACCCTCTGGTACCTCTGGCACATAGGGTTCACCAATATGCACATCCACACGTGGAAGCCAGGAACGTCTGCCCATAAAGATATGCCTTGTGCCACTATGGGCTATCGGCAAGATCGCTGTGCCAGAGCGCAGTGCCAGCATCGCCGCCCCTGTATGGGCCGGTAGAAGGCGTTCGCCCTCAGCCACTTTCCCTTCAGGAAATATCACGACCGCTTTCCATTCACGTAAATAGCCCAGTGCCATGTCTAACGCTGCCCGATCACCTCCATCTCGATACACAGGAATTTGACCGGTCAAGCGGCAGCCCAGACCCACCAGTGGGAGACGAAAGATCTCGATCTTTGCCATAAACCAGAGTCGGCGGGGCAAGATAAGTCCCAGTAGCACTGGATCGTACCACATGAGATGATTGGCCACAATCAAGATTGGCCCGGTATGGGGAATATTCTGACGACCTGTAACCCGGTAACGACACAGGATATGCGCCAGCACCCAGCTCAAAAGCCATAACAACCTGTAAAGCACCATAACGTTATACTCTTATCCACAGTGCTCCTGGAAGAATTTCTGCCTGGTAACGGCTCTCACACAGTCCCTCTCCATCCATTTGCATATTGACTGAAGCTTGACAGACTACCTGAATCGCCTTCGCCCGGAAAATGTGGACCATTGGTCTGCTAATATGTTCTCCCTTGCGCATAACAGGTAAAAGTCCCATTGCTCTCAATAGAGAAATATAGTCAACAGCACAGATATCGAACAGTCCATCCACAGGATCAGCAGCAGGGTTAATCCGAAAGCCAGCGCCATACGTCGGACCATTGCTGACTGCCAGGAGCACAAAACGCCTCTTTTCCTGCCATGCACCCTGGTCGAGCTTGAACGAAAGCCAGGGACAACGGTGGTACCCAAACAATAATTGCTTGAGCGCAGCTGTAGTGTAAAGACGCGATCCACTCATCAATGGCCAGATCTTCAACTGCTGAGCCGCCAGACCTATATCGGCATCCAGCCCAATACTGAAAGCGTTCGCAAAGAAATGCCCATTGACCTGACCAGCATCGACATCTGTCAATGTACCATGAAAAGCACGCTCAAAGGCGGCCACCGGATCTCGTGGCAGTTTCAGGGTATTCCATGCAAAATCGTTTCCAGAGCCAGCAGCGACTATGCCCAGGGGAACACGCTGAGCGACGGCAAGCAGACCATTCACGACCTCATGAACGGTCCCATCTCCGCCTATAGCGATCACCGCTCGACCCTCATGCGCGGCCTTTCTAGCTAGTTCGGTGGCCTCTCCAGTCTGGTGTGTCTCGACATACTCAGCCTGCAATTCGCCAGCACGTGCACACGCCAGTTCGCGCAGATGGCCCATCTTTCCGCGATTCGCTGCCGGATTAAGCACTATCAGCGGACGATCCATAAATGGGGATGGCTGCATACTACTTCTCCTTTGAAAGTTCAGTCTCATCTTATAAATTATACAATGCTACTCGTTAGAACTCTTCACCGAATACTCTGTATCTCAGGCAGAAATATACTATAACATGCAAACGAGAAAAGTTAAAGCACACACACACGCCTTGTATGCAATCACCGACTATCTGTTATAAGATGTACGTAGCGAGAAGCACAGAGAGTTCTCGATGCACGCATCACTCGCGCCGATAAAGGAGGTTTTTATGGCTATCAAAGAAGGAACACTGCTCTGGGAACCAACGGCAGAGATACGCAAGCAGGCTAATTTGTCGAAATATACAGACTGGCTCAAGCAACGCAATGGGAGCAGCTTTGACGATTACGAAGCGTTATGGAGCTGGTCAGTCAGCCACCTGAGCGACTTCTGGGCCTCGCTATGGGACTATTTTCAGATTAAAGCCTCCAAACCTTACACAGAGGTCTTTACAGGTCAACGTATGCCAGACATTCACTGGTTCACAGGAGCCGAGCTTAACTATACCGAACATATCTTTCTCAATCGCACCAGCGCACGACCCGCAGTGCTAGCGCACTCGGAGACGCGCCCTGCAATCGAACTCTCCTGGGATGAACTCTATCAACGCGTCAGCGCTGTAGCCAGTTCCCTGCGACAGATGGGTATACAACGCGGCGATCGCGTTGTTAACTACATGCCAAATATACCAGAAACATTGATTGCTTTTCTGGCAACAGCCAGTCTGGGCGCAGTCTGGTCAAGCTGTGCGCCTGAATTTGGCACGCAGAGCGTAATTGACCGCTTTCAACAGATTGAGCCAAAAGTGCTGTTCTCGGTCGATGGCTATCGCTACAATGGAAAACGTATTGACAGACGCGGTATCCTTCATGAACTACAGGCAGCACTTCCAACGCTCACCCATACCGTTATTCTTCCCTACGCTTTTCTCGACACAAACCCCGACGATTACAGCCATGCACAACTCTGGCATGATATGGCCAGCGGAGAGCATGAACTAAGCTATGAGCAGGTTCCCTTTGAACATCCACTCTGGATACTCTATTCCTCCGGGACAACCGGTCTGCCCAAAGCGATCGTCCAGGGACACGGTGGTATTCTATTAGAACATCTCAAGCAACTCACTCTCAGTCTGGAACTCCTGCCCGAAGATCATTTCTTCTGGTACTCAACAACTGGTTGGATGATGTGGAATCTGCTGATCAGCGGTCTACTCGTCGGTTCAACTATTCTCCTCTACGATGGCAGTCCAGCCTATCCAACGATGAACCGACTCTGGCAGTTCGCTGAGCAGACAGACATGACTTTCTTTGGAACCAGCGCTGGCTTTATTCTCTCAAACATGAAGGCTGAGACTGAGCCAGGACAAACCTGTGATCTACATACACTGCGAGGACTCGGCTCCACTGGCTCCCCGTTACCACCAGAAGGTTTCCAATGGGTCTACAACCACGTCAAGCGAGACCTATGGTTGGCCTCCACCAGCGGAGGCACAGATGTCTGTTCGTCTTTCCTGGGCGGCTCGCCCACACTCCCCGTCTATGCGGGAGAAATCCAATGTCGAGCACTGGGTGCAAAGGTCGAAGCTTTCGACGAACAGGGCAAACCACTCATTGACGAGATGGGCGAACTGGTCATCACTCAGCCTATGCCCTCAATGCCGCTCTTCTTCTGGAATGATCCAGAGAACAAAAGGTATCTCGGCAGCTATTTCGATATGTATCCAGGGATCTGGCGACATGGCGATTGGATCAAGATCGAGTCAAGTGGAAGATCGGTCATTTATGGTCGTTCTGACTCAACGATCAATCGCAAGGGCATACGTATGGGAAGCAGCGAAATTTATCAGGTTGTCGAAGAGCTACCCGAAATCCTTGATAGTCTGATCATCGGTCTTGAAAGAGCCGGGGGCAACTATTATATGCCCTTATTCGTAGTACTAAAACCAACGTTTTCATTGGATGAGTCTTTACAGAACAAAATTCGGACTCAACTGCGTACACATCTGACAACTCATCACATTCCAGATGAGATTATAGCTGTTAGCGAAATTCCACGTACGTTGAGTGGAAAAAAAGTAGAGGTTCCGATCAAGAAAATTTTTCTAGGTACACCTCTCGAAAAGGCTATCAGCGTAGGAGCTCTAAGCAACCCGGAGTCTATGCAGTTTTTTGTGACATTTGCCACAAAATTGCATACATAAGTGAGAGCTGACAAGAGCGTCACCGAGCAAACAACAAAACTGGCCTGGCATATATCAGAGGGGGACCTGTGTATGCTCCACACCAGTTTCAGCGTTAACCTACACCATAATTCATTGCAGTTGACCACAAGTGATGCATTTCCGTATAGAAGAAAGGTAATTGTAAGCGCCTATGAAGATAGGTCTTGTCTCACCTTACGACTGGAGCTATCCTGGAGGCGTGCGTGATCATGTTATCCATCTGGCCAACGAATTAACGGCCATGGGACACGATGTGCGCATCCTTGCCCCAGCCTCTGGTCCGAAACGTAAAATAGCAGAAAAACACATCTATAAACTAAGCGGATGGACAACGCCCATACCAGCCAATGGATCGATCGCGCGGGTAATTGCTTTTGATCCTGCGCTAACGCTCCGTCTGCGCCGCGTTCTGCAACGCGAAAATTTCGATATTATCCATATTCATGAACCTCTCGCACCCGGATTATCACTAGCAGCACTGCGTTGTTCGCGTACTATCACGGTTGGCACATTCCACGCCTCCTCCGATGTCAGTACAACCTCGACATTTGGTCTGGCGTATGCTTCAACGGTGCCATTTCTGCGTCCGCAGCTTCGTCACCTGCACGGACGCATCGCCGTTTCCAGCGCTACTTATCAATTTATTACCCATTTCTTTCCCTCCGATTACCGCATCATTCCCAATGGAGTCAACCTGGAGCGTGTTGACCAAAACGTTGATCCTCTGCCAGAATTTATGGACGGAAAACAAAATATTTTGTTTCTGGGCAGATTCGAGAAACGCAAGGGTGCCAAGTACTTGCTGCGAGCTATCCCCCTCGTTCGCGAACGCTATCCCAATACACGTTTTATTTTCGTCGGCGAAGGACGCCTGCGTACCGGTTTTCAACGTTTCGTAGAGCGTCGGAACTGGAAAGATGTAGTCTTTACAGGATATGTATCAGATGAAGATAAATGGCGTTATTTTGCCAGCGCTGATATTTTCTGCGCACCTGCCACGGGGGGAGAGAGCCTGGGCATTGTCCTTCTGGAAGCTATGGCCGCTGGAGTACCAATTGTAGCCTCCAACATTAATGGGTATGCGACAGTGATTACGCATGGAGTGGACGGGCTATTGGCCGCACCACGCCACAGCAATGATCTGGCGGCCTCACTTGAACAGCTCCTCAAGTATGACACATTGCGTCAACGCTTCATTCAGGCCGGAAAATATAAAGCCACCGAATACGCCTGGCCGCATGTCGCCACCCAGGTACTCGACTACTATAACGAACTGCTTGCCGAGCAGAATAATCTAACAGGTAGAAAGATCTATGGATAAACTATCACAATCACGACAGACAGCATCAATTGCTCCGACAGTGGCATACAATCGAGCGGATGTGCATATGCACACAAACCTGGGTGACGGCTGGGCCAGTCCCGCACGTGTAATTGAAGAAGCAATGCGCCGCGAACTGACCCTGATTGCGATTACCGATCACGATCATCTGGAAGGAGCGAAACGAGTTGAAGAGCTTTTGCAAAAACAAAATAGTTCTCTCCAGATGATCACTGGTGTCGAGGTTTCGACCCGTCAGGGTCACCTGCTTGGTCTTTTTGTCAAAAAGGCTCCTCGCCCCATGCGTTCAGTCGAAGAGAGCATTGAGGCCATTAAAGAGCAAGGTGGCCTGGTAGTTGTTCCCCATCCGCTAGGCCGCCTGGTTCCCAGTCTGAGCCGAACCAAAATTGACCAATTGCTCCAGAGAGGATACTCTATCGACGGTATCGAGATCTACAATCCAACTCCAGCCAACGCTTCAATGCGCTCCACTGTGCGCAGCGCTAACCTGGATTGGGGATTGGCCGAAACTGGCGGCAGCGATGCTCATTTCTGGCAACATATCGGCTCAGCCTATACCCTTTTTCCAGGCACAACACCTCAGGAACTTCGTCAGGCCATTTTAGAGCATACCGTGCGACCTGGCGGTCAGGAACAGCCACCAGTACACCTCTCACCGGCCATATATGTCGCTCAATGCGCCTGGAGCTGGTTTGTAGATCCCCCCCGCCGCATCGCACGACGCGTCCGCGAACGAGAGCTTTAGCTTTTCAGCGGCTTACAAAGCCGCGCCTTTATGAGTCACCCCTCATTTTTTCAAAAAGAGCAAACGCTCTTTCTGGCGGCTGCGCCGCCA
>DAOTTL010000338.1:0-5753 GCA_034438135.1 Ktedonobacteraceae bacterium
CCCCGAGAAAGCCGTCGTCCTGGCGCGGCCAACAGCCGTTTGAAGACCGAGCGCGTCGCTCTGCCCGTTCCCCAGGCGTCTTTCTCGACCACAACCCAGGTCCCATTAGTTGGACGCATCCAGACCTCTAAGGCTCCATGCAGATGGACACGACACCGACAGGACAGAGGCATATCCAGGGCTGTTTGCATGCATCAGCTTCTTCCTTTCGCTTTCCCATCTTACGACGTTTCAAACCAGTGAAAGAGCCTACTCCCTTTCCAATGCACGCTTTTCCATTTACATTGTAACAGGTAGCGAATGCAAACCACGCAGAGAGGAGAATTTTTTCCATGTCAAGGATGTCGTAGCTAGTTTCAGAGAAGGAAAACGATGAATAAGTGTACCAATGGCAATTTGACCCTCTAAGCGTGCCAGGGCTGCGCCAAAGCAAAAATGTCGATGATAGCCAAAGGCCAGATGGCGGTTTTCTCGTCGCGTAATATCAAGTTGATCCGGTTCAACAAACTGGCTGGGATCACGATTTGCAGCCCCCAACAGAAGCATAATGTTTTGTCCCTTATGAATCGTTTTACCACCGATTTCTATGGGATCTTTTGCCAGGCGAGCAGTCCACTGCGTAGGACTATCGTAGCGCAGAAATTCCTCTAAAGCTAGAGGAAGAAGCGATGGTTGATCTCGAAGCAATTGAAATTGAACTGGATTATTAAATAAAGCGAGCATAGCGTTCCCAATCAGATTTGTTGTGGTCTCATGGCCCGCGAAAAGTAATAGCACACAATTCGAGAGCACATCTTCTTCGTCGAGAAATCCTTCTTGCTCTTGAGCAAAAATGAGAGAACTCAAAAGATCATTTTGAGGAAGCTCACGACGCTTTGAGATGAGAGCGCGAAAGTAATCCATAAGATAATCCATGCCTTGAGACGCCTGTTTAGATATCTCCGGACTCGTAGGATTCCCCATAAACAGAGCAAAAGCGTCAGACCACGCTTTTACTTTTTTATGGTCTTCTCGTGGGATACCAAGTAAATCTGCCACAACTGTCACTGGCAGGGGATAGGCCAGATCTTGCACGATATCCATCGCACCAACTTTTTGTGCAGCGTCCAGTTGAGTATCCACAATCTGTTGAATGCGTCCACGCAGCGTTTCAACGATATGGGGAACAAAGGATTTGGTAAATAGTGATCTCAGACGTGTATGATCAGGAGGATCAGAAAAAGCCATCTGCTTTGATATATTGTGAAAGAATGGTCGGAGAGGCTCCCACAAAGAACCTTGAAGTCGATCATTGTTCATTCTATCTGCCAAAACATGCGAACTTGACAGGATTGTCATAACATCTTCATAACGTGTGAGTACCCAGCAACCAAGTAAACTATCTACATGGATAGGATCTTCAGCGCGAAGTCGATGGTACAAAGGATACGGATTCATTAGTGTTTCCGAACTGAGTAAATTATATGTAGTTGTGTTTTTCTCTTGCTTCTCGGCCATTCTATATCGTCTCCTTTATAAGCTGCTCTACATTCTTATGAAGGTGTCGTTCTATCGAGAATCGGTACGGATTTCAAAATTGCATGAGTTCTCCGTTTAGTTCTGCTCTTTGAGCAGAACTGCGATTTCTTCTTCTGACAAATCTTTTACCAGAGTTAGAAGCTGGTCCAGTGTAGTCTTATCTACATTTTGTACCTTATCTTGTAAAATGCATAAAGATACATCTTCTATACTTTTATGCATGATATCTACTGAAAAGCTAGGGTTGATCTCAAATTCCGTCAAAAGAGCACATCTAAGTAAAGAGAGCTCTTCTGGCTTTCCTCCAAGGGAAGAGAAGCTTTCCGTAATACTCACATTTCCTAGCCTCAGTTGACGCCGATAGATGTCGATCACACGTTTTTCAGTTGTGTTCCGTGGTATAACTGTTTGCCGTAACTTTTGCCAGTCCAGGCGGTATATGATGGAAGGTGCCGCAGCTAAGGTGCTCTCTGGATGTTGTAGAAGAGATGCCATCAGATCTTGATAATGTTGGACAAATATGGCGATAGTTTCTTGTCGATAAAGATCTGTTGCATATTCAACAACGCCAGTGAGCGTCATGTCCTGTTGCGTGCAATACATGATAAGATCAAATTTGGTCGTCTGAGTGAAGGTCTCTTTAACTTCGATATCTAGTCCGGCTACGCTACCGCAATACAGAGGCAGATTTAACAAAACAAATGCTACTTGAAAAAGAGGATTGCGATTAACTCTACGTATCGGTTTGCAGATGTCTACAATCTGGTCGAAGGGTAAGTCCTGGTGTTCATATGCTCCAAGTGTGATCTCTCTTACTTGAGTAAGTAGTTCCAGGAAAGTTAAAGTTGGCGTGCTCTGTATACGCATTATCAGTGTATTGGCGAAAAGGCCCATTAGAGATCTCACTTCAGGTAGACTTCGTTGGGCAAAAGTCGTGCCGAAAAGAAGATCGGTTTCTTCGCTGCATTGAGCTAGAATAATAGCAAAAACAGCTATTAAGCATATGAAGAGTGTGATTCTCTGTTGCTGACAAAAACAGTTAAGATTCTCAACAGTCGAGGCCGAAAAGGTAAAAGGGTAATGTTCACCTTGAAGGATACGTTTCGTTGGGCGAGGGTAATCTCCAGGAAGGGTGATTGAAGAAAGTTTTCCGGTAAGTTGGTTACGCCAGTAAGTCCGATGTGCTTCCCACTGGTCGCTTTCTGCTTTGCTCCTTTGCCAGAGAGCATAATCACCATATTGGAAAGCTAATGGAGGTAGTGGCTCATATTCTCCCCTCTGCAATTGAGCATAAATGAGCAGCAAATCTCGATAAAAAACATCCATCGACCATCCATCGCTAATAATATGGTGGGTAGTCACGCAAAATTGATAGTATTCTTCTTCAATCCAAATGAGTTTTATCCGCCACAAACCAGCTCTGCTAAGAGTAAATGGAAGATTCCACTCATTGTTCTCTAAAGATTCTCGTTCTTGTTGTTTAAGATGGTTCGGTAGTCCGCGTAAATCAATGATGGGAAGATCAATATCGATCTCCGAGTGAACGCGCTGAACAGGCTGCGTTGCAAACGTTTGAATGCTAGTACGCAGACAAGTCTGCCGTTCTACCATCAGTCTCAGGCTCTGCTCAAAGAGTATTAACTCTACTTTTCCCTTACACTTCATGCGATTGGCAATGTTGTGCAGCGCATTTTTCCCTGAGAGTTGTTCAAGAAACCACAAACGTTGTTGTTCAAAAGTTAAAGGAAAACTCTCTCTGTTAGTACATGCTGAAATCAGGCCAGGCTTTTTCTGTATCGAGAACTTTAATGGTCTGGCCCGAAACTTGTGTGACTCTCGTTGTTGCATGCTCATAATCCTTTTTATAGCTGGTCGTGCTCATTATTTACCAGAAAGAGAGTCGCCTGTTCTTCTGACATTTGTATAATGAGAAGAAGTGCCTGAGCAGCCTTCGCCAGTCGCTGCGCTTCATGCTCATTTTGGCAAAGATATGTATTAAGGGATCCAATAGTTGGATATTCAAAGAAAGTTGGCAGACTGATCTTGACGCCGAGCATCTCATTTAACCTACTCACAACTCTGACAGCCAGGAGCGAATGACCACCTATCTCAAAAAAGTTCTCCTCTTGCTTGATCTTTTCTACATTGAGAACTTCTTCCCAAATGATTCCCATAACATGCTCTACATCTCCTGTCAATTGCTCATTTCTGCTTGTTTCCGACCTGACTGAAACCTCTCTTGCGATACGAGCAAGGACCTGACGATCGATTTTCCCACTAGTAGTCCTGGGCCATTCTTTGATATAAAGCCATTCCGTCGGAACCATATAGGCTGGCAATCTTGCTTTTACCCAGTTCTGAAGCTCTTGGGAATCCTGCTGTTCTCCTCTGATACAGGCACACAGAGACTGAGACTCTTCTTTCACTACTACTACACACTCTTCAATGTAGGAATGTGCACACAAGATCGCTTCGATCTCCCCCAATTCAATACGATAACCACGCAACTTGACCTGCTGATCGCGGCGACCAAGATACTCTATTGCACCATCCAATCTATAGCGAGCACGATCGCCAGTCCGATAGAAACGGTCTCCTGCTCGTCCATAAGGATTGGGGAGGTAGTATTCGGCTGTGAGTTCAGCTTTGTTGAAATATCCTCTTGCAATTCCTATACCTCCTAAATAGAGTTCTCCTTCGACCCCTGCGGGCACAACTTGCTGCCAGGCATCAAGAATATAAGTTTGCATGTTGGTAATTGCTCGCCCTATGGCTACGCTCTCCCCCTTTTGACATTCCCAAACTGTAGCCTCAATAGCAGCCTCGGTAGGACCGTAGAGGTTGATCAAAGGAACGTTCAGATGCGAGAACCATTTTTGCTGGGCTTCGAAAAGCAGCGCTTCCCCACTGCAAAAGACTCTTTTCAGTGAATGATTCACTATTTCCAACTCAGGCTCTTCGAGAAATTCATACAGCATGGAGGGGATAAAATGTGTGATCGTGATCTGCTGGTCACGTATAATCTCCAATAAATACTGGGGATCACGCTGACCTCCAACTCGGGCTAATACAAGGCACGCACCGCTCGTCAGGGGATAAAATATTTCCCAGACAGAGACATCAAAGTTGAATGAGGTTTTTTGCAAGATACGATCAGACTGATCGAGTGGATACTCCTGTCTCATCCAGGCAATACGATTGCTCAGCCCTTCATGTGTATTCATTACACCTTTAGGTTTGCCTGTAGAACCAGAGGTATAGATCGTGTAGATGAGATGTTGTCCACTTAAGATTGGGAAATGCTGGTATTCGACCTCTTCTATAAAGAGGGCGGTTAAATCGTTAAACGCCAGGATGCGCGTGTGCTCAATGTTTTCAAATTGTTGATACATTGTTGTCGTGGTAAGAATAAGCGCCAGATGTGCATCATTTGCCATATATTCCAGTAATTCCGGCGGATAAGCTGGATCGAGTGGGACATAGGCACAGCCAGCAAGCATAGTTGCTAAGATGCCGATGATCATCTCAGGAGTTCGCTCCAGGCAAAGACCTATATGCGCTTCTTGCTCTATGCTCTGTCGTATATAATTTGCGAGTACTCTTGCTCGTCGAACAAGTTCGCGATAGCTTATCTGTTGGTCTTCAGCCACCAGGGCGATGACGTCTCCTTGTTGTTCTGCCTGGGCAACAACTTGCTCATGTAACCAAGCCGTTTCTGAATAGTTTACCCAGGCACGCGTCTCGTGGTGAAGTAGCCTGTTTTCCTCTGCTACGTTCAAAAGTTTACTGAGCCAGATAGGCTTATCTGGATTGTGTGCGACCTCTTTAAGTATACTTACCCAATGGTTTATAAAACGTTCGATAGTCTCTTGCCGAAAAAGATCAGTACAATACTCAATTTCGCATTTCAGCCCCTCTTCTTGTTGCAGAACGTAGACGGTCAGGTCAAATTTAGCTGTCTTGCGTTCCCCGGGGATGGGTACAATTTGTAAATCTGACAGACTAAGCACCTCTGAGGAAGCATTTTGTAGAGAAAACATGACTTGAAAGAGAGGATTGCGACTCAGATCGCGCTCTGGATGGAGTTCGCGCACCAAGCGCTCAAACGGAATATCCTGATGGGCATAGGCCTGCATCGCCGTGTGTTTGACCTGCCGAAGCACCTCCCGATAACTGCTGCTTCGATCTACCCTACTCCGTAGCACCAGGGTATTCATAAACCATCCCCCCACGCT
>DAOTTL010000339.1:0-2329 GCA_034438135.1 Ktedonobacteraceae bacterium
CACTTTCTTCTGACTAAATTTCTGCTACGTTGCCTTTATGTACCAGGTCCCTAATTTCAGCCCTCGCGTCTCTGATTTTCTTTTCATGGTCGTCCAGGTGTTGCTCGATCATGTGAATACGATCTAAAAACCGAATGTTTCCGGTACTGATACAGTCCTCACCCGCTTCAACGGCTAACTGTACACCTGCCTCTATCTCCCCACCTTTGACCAATGCCAACGCCCTGGCCGTGGTTATTAACAGTTCCCAAAACTTTGTTTGTGGTAAATTTGCCCACGCCATATCTAAGTACTCTAATGCTTTTTGCATCTGGCCCAGATTAGCGTAACTGCGCCCATACTCCTCATAAACGGTCCCTAAATTATAATGCCCTCTGGTGCTACTCGCTGATGGGTCGAATAAGTGAGTTAGCTCCTCGCTTTTCGCCATTTCGCGTTCAAAATTGCTAATGTCTTTGATCCTGAAATGTGCCCTCCCTAAAAGCTGAATACCATTTCCCAAAGAGGCTACATCGGCCAGAGGCGTTGTATCTCGCGCAGCTTCAAGGTACTTTATAGCTGTTGTGAAGTCGCCCGTTCTCTGATACATATCTCCCTGATAAGTCAGTCCTATGTTTATGAGTGTGTGATCGTTAATAATACGGGCAATCTCTTCTACTTGACGATAAAAAGGGAGAGCTTTGTATGACTCGTAAGAACGCAGATTGATTGAGGCCACATAACCGGCTGCATGGTAGGCATGTGCCAGGCTGTGTAGCAACGTATGATCTTCTGATGTGATCTGTACACGAATCGTCTCTAAAAGCTGCTTAATAGTTGCTTGCGCTTCAGCTACTCGCGCCTCTTCTACCAGCTCCCAAACGTGATTCACTACCTCGTCAATCTGCTCAGGTGTGCGGGGACTATACACAGATGCCGCAAGCCCTAAACGCTCAGGCATCACGCCTAAAAGATCAGCGATTCGGCGTAACTCATTGATATTGTGAGTTGGGCGTTCATTCTCCCATGATCGGAGGGTACGCGGTTCTATGCTGAGATCAGAAGCAAGTTGCTCCTGAGTGATTTTATGATCTTTGCGATAGTTTTTCAATACCAGACTTAAAAGTGACTGGCCCTCTTTAAATTCTTGTCCTGTCATATTTTCTTCCTCTTTCTCATGGGCTTCAGTGTCGCACGCCGCCATTTTCTATGCCTGTAACGTCAGGTGCGAACAAGGGATAATTGCACTAGAACGAGAAACTCGTATGACGTTTCAATAGTCGTTTTCTTGTAAAAGTCTTTCGAGCCAGGGTTACGACTGATTTTAAAATGGCTTTGAGAGCCATAAGAGAAACACCACTCACACGCCTGATTGCACGATAGACAGAACGCATAGACATATTATAACCCTTCAGGCTTCAATCAGCAAGAACGCTGCAAGGGCTTCACAGGAGGACTGAGCGGAAGTTGAGCCATTTCGACTAGTGGGAGGATGACATGAGCAACGAGGTGAGATGGGTCGCAACCTGGACTGACAACACAGGACGAGAACGGGAATACCTTTTCATCGGTCCAGATGATCGCGTCCTGGCTCGTCTGGACTTCCAATTGAAATTGATTGATGCAAAAGAGGCGGTCCCGAATCAGTTTGAGATTGAACAGGCACCACCTGGGGTAGTAAGAGAGGAATGGAGGCACGACCATCGAAACGATCCCAGAAACACGCAAACCGTTAGCATCTCTGGAGAATGTCCCCGTAGACCACGAGTTTACCAACGTCCTGATCCCGCTCTTAGAGAAGCATGGCGCAAGCTGCACGCAGACAGCGACACAAGAGTATCACAAGCCTGGACCGGATGGAACGATGGTTCCAGCAACGTTCAGTGAATACACCATTGCGTTTCCTGCGGGGACAACCTTAGAGTATGGCTATCGCCTGCACCGGACGGCACCTCTGAAAATAGTTTTTCCTGATGGGTATGAACTCTTCGGGGCTGAGATGTACCCGATTGATGGGGGCAATGATGCTCCTCTGTATGTTCTTCATCTCCCCAAAACGGGAGAGGGAGGTATGTAACGCGCCAATGGCAAGCCGTGAGAGCGTTCAGGGGTGGCATGGTGGGAGCCGTCAGGCTCATCAAGCATCCTGGGAGCTTGAGGCAGCCATGAGGCGCTGTCCATGTGACTTTGTCAGTGTGCCGGGGTAAGTGATGCCGTCCTGGAACTCTTGACCAGTGGGTAGACTCGTAGAGCGAGAGTGACCGCCCGTCTGACAACTCATCAATGCAGAACCCGGTCACTCGCGGCGCGTAGCGCTCACCCACGCCAGTCAAGAGCGGCATCACCCGGC
>DAOTTL010000340.1:0-4083 GCA_034438135.1 Ktedonobacteraceae bacterium
CGAATACGTTGATCATTGCTCACTTGCTCAACTTGAGCATCGCCGTCAAAGACAACGGTTACTTGATGGGGTGTGTGTCGATAGCGATTGACCAGCAGAGAGATCAGTTGCGCGCGTGCAGCCGCCATATTTTGCACGCGCGCAGCTTGAAATGAGGGTGCGCATTTAATCACATTATAGCCATCAATCAGAATATCTTGTCCCACCGTTTCGCGCCTTCGTTCTTTGCTCCATTCAATTGAAAAAGAGATCATACTAACTGTAGAAGATACGAGATTTCTCCCCGAATGTCAACATGAAGCAGATGTAAAAAGAGATCGTTCATATTTACAGAACTCATAGCGAATACGATTAAGAGAATTAGAACCATTAAGATGGTGGAGGTAATTACGATCAGGATATTTTCTATTCGCTCAATGACGCGAGAATCTCCATTCGTCTGTGGATGGTTATCTGGGAGAGCGGTTGCTGTCCCATAGACCTCACCAGGGTAGGCAAGGAACTCAGGTTGTGGTGGTTGGAAGGGAGGTTCGGGTTCCCATTCCAGCCGTCTGGTATGTGGAGCTGAGGTAAGGGTATCAGGTGTCCACTGTAAGCGACGAGTGAGAGGGGCCTCTGCACTATTCTCTGGTGGATAGATCTGAGAGGGGTTTTCAGGCCTTGATCTATTGATGTGAGAGAACGAGGCAGAGTGAGAGGCAGGTTGATGCTCATTGAGCTTGAACTCGTTCTGAGGAATGACCTGTCCAGCGTTCTGATAGCCAGATCTGTTGATGATCTGGTTGCGGGAGAACGAGGCAGAGTGAGCGGCAGGCTGATGCTCATTGAGCTTGAACTCGTTCTGAGGGATGACCTGTCCAGCGTTCTGATAGCCAGGGCTGTTGATGATCTGGTTGCGGGAGAACGAGGCAGAGTGAGCGGCAGGCTGGTCGCCAGGCTTGTAGCCCATGATCTCCTGAATCCAGGAAGGATAGATTTCCTGGGAGGGGGTAGAGCCGTCCTGAGCGGAAAGAGAAGCAGCGTTGTCACCTGCTCTACTATGGTTAGCTGTTTCTGCTGAGGTACCCTTCTGTGTGTGTGGACGAGAAACCGGGTTGGAGGATGTGGGCGTATAGAAACGGCCATTGTGTAGACAGATAAAGGGTTGTACAGGCGACTGTGATAGTAGAGAAGGAGAATCGTCTGTCGGAAAGAGAATCAGACCTTCCAGTGAAGGTACAGGTGAGCAAAACGGCAGTTGAGCCTCTTCTCCACAAGAAGTGCAGACATGATGGACTGGATTCCAGCACTGTGGGCAGGCTTGCCGCTGGCAGCGAAAGCAGAAATGGCAGACGTGCAGAAAAGCGGTCTCCAGTGCGGGTGAAGCGGCTGAAGGACCTTCTTGCTGCTGGGTTGAAGGTGTATAGACCGCCTGGCAAAGAGAGCATTCAATTGTTTTAGGCGGTTCTACGTGAACAATAAAATCTTTCTCTTGCAGACTGGTACCTGAGCTAGAAAGCGTACTGGCACGGTGACGCGTCTTGCGAAACATAAAACAACTCCTGATAGCTAGAGAGTGAACCATACAATACACTACAACTGGTTCTTTCTTAGTATAAGGAAGTGGGAGAAATCGTCAGTCGTTGATGTATGGAGGTGCTTTTCAACAGGTTCTTCAGGTTATGAGGGGGGTGGTCGTGATCTGTATGGAATGAACCCACAGATGATGGCCGATGGCGTCATCTGTGGGTTCATTCCATACAGAGTATTTATTTCTTTATGAACTCTGCGGCAAAGCGGTGAAGTGAGGTAAGTTGGGCCGAGTCTTGCAGGAAGAGAATGACTTCCTGAGCGCCTGCATCCTCGATCTCTTGTAGACGTTGGCGGATAGTCTCTGGTGAACCGATCAATCCGCGTGCGATCATCTGTCCATCGGGAATCATCGTCTTATACATTTCAGGGACCATTTTCAGTGCTTCTTCATCGGTATCGGCAATCACAGCGTTATAGAAGACGGTGCGATGGATCTCGTTATAGTCGCGTCCGACGGCATCGCAATGATTTTGTAAGATCGCGAGTTTCTGCTTCAGGCCCTCGTTGCTCTGGCTACTGATATTACAGCCATCGCCATATTGAGCGACAAGTTTGAGCGTTACCTGCTCGCCACTTCCCCCGATGAGTAAGGGAATATGGGGTTTCTGAACGCCCTTGGGTTGATTAATTGCGCCATGGACCTGATAATACTTGCCCTCGAAAGATGCCTCTTCCTGCGTCCACATCTCGCGGATAACCTGGACCGCTTCACGCAGGTAACGCAGGCGAGTGGGGGCATCGGGATATTCGTAGCCGAACGCCTGATATTCGTGTTCGTACCAGCCTGAGCCGATACCGAAGTCCAGGCGGCCATGAGAAAGTACGTCAACGGTGCTGGCCATTTTTGCCAGCAAGGCCGGATTACGATATCCATTGCAGGTGACCATTTGTCCGATGCGGATCCGGCTGGTATCGCGTGCCAGGGCTGCGGTGCTGGTCCAGCACTCGAACGTAAACTCCTGAGTGGGTCGCGGAACGGTATGAAAATGATCGAATAACCAGACTGAGTCAAAGCCAACTTCTTCCGCGACCTGGGCTACACGAGTCATTGACTCATATGCCTCGACCGGGTCGGTAATGCCCACCAGGTCCATGCGCCAGCCCTGGGGAACGATAATACCAAATTGTAAGCTCATTGGGGATACACTTCTTTCTATTGGAAACAAAGGACCGATCTTTTTGATAACCAACTCTTTATCTCGTCGCGAGGTTTCTCTTTATGAGAAAGTATACAGTTTAGAGTGCGCTCAAAGTCAAGTGCCTCTCTACATTCGACAGAGTTTCTCAAAAAGTCGTCGCTAGCAGTGGCCAGTCCCCTCCCTAAGGGGAGCAAACGATTTTTGAGAAACCCTGTACGTTCGAGCATCTAAATGAGAGATAGTTCTTTCTCAACGCTTTGTTTTATAATACATTTGACCCGACACGAAGGTTGAAGGAATGTCTCGCCTGAAAGGATTGCCAGTATGGATTACTTTACTTCGTTTGATGGCCTCAAGATCGCTTATATGGTATGGGGAGCGCCGGGCGCATTACCGCCTGTTTTTCTGCATCATGGGTTTATCGCCAATGGCACTCTTAACTGGGTCAGGCCAGGTATCGTCGCGTCTCTCACAGATGCTGGCCGTCAGGTTATAGCCATTGATGCACGCGGTCATGGGGACTCCGACAAGCCGCATGATTCCGCTTTCTATCTATGGTGAGGAGAAGATGGCCCGGGATCTGCGTCAACTCTTCGATGAACTGCAAGCGACCCGGGTTGATCTGGTTGGTTATTCTATGGGTTCCATTGTTTCACTCATCGTTGCCAGTCAGGATAAGCGTATCCGTCGTCTGGTGATAGGTGGTATAGGCGCTGGTATAGTGGAGCGCGAGGGGGTGGACAAACGCTCGGACTCCGGTATGGCTCTTGTCAACGCTATGAACGCTGAGGATCCGCGTACCATTCTCGACCCGACTGCCAGAGGGTTTCGTACCTTTGCCGACCGGGTAGGCGGTGACCGCGTCGCGTTTGCTGCTCAATTAACTGCCAGATATACTGGTCATATCTCGCTCGATCAGATTACGGCTCCGACATTGCTGCTCAGTGGAGATAAAGATCCGCTGGCGGTACGTGCTGAGGTACTGACTGCCGCCATTCCTCACGCCGAGATGCTTGTGCTGCCTGGTGACCATCTCAATCTTGTTCAACTGCCGCGTTTTGCATCAGCGATTGTCGATTTTCTTGCCATATAGTCTTTGCTACCTGCGAACGTCACACGACTACCGTGGACATCAAGGTTTTTCGGGTGTTGTAGAGCAGTTCCTGAACGAGTTTTGGCAATGGATCAGGAATCGGTTCTCAAAGGGCTTGACAGGAGCGGTAGTAATTTGCTATTATCCATGTGCGCCGGACGGAACGATGAAAGAAACGTTTCACATGGTGCGAGAGAGTATCCCAGGAGCCGTGGTGTAGTGGCCTAACATGTCTGCCTGTCACGCAGAAGATCGCGGGTTCGAATCCCGTCGGTTCCG
>DAOTTL010000341.1:0-12421 GCA_034438135.1 Ktedonobacteraceae bacterium
ATCAGGACAGTTGGAGCGATGCCGAGTGTTTGGAGCAGGATTCAGGTAATCATTGATCCCAGTGGTGGTACAAGAAAAGCGACCAGACGGAAGACACTGTTGACGCGTCCCTGCAACGTATCTGGGATCAGCGAGAGACGAAAGCTGAATTGCACAGCCGTGTAGACCGAGCCGAGTGTAAAAGTGAGCGCAGTAATCAAACCCAGCATAAGTGTATTGGAAGCGAAGAGATAAAGGGGCAGAAGGAGCGACCAGAACCAGTATGTCCCACTCATCAATTCTCCAAAGCGAAAGTGTTTCTGCATGGGAGAGGCCAGCAGCGCACCCACGATGCCTCCAACCCCGGCAATAGCATAGATCAGACCAATAGCCGATGCGTCAGTATGATGTTTTGTTGCGATAACGATGACGATCAAGACTGTTCCAAAATCCAGAAACATTCCCATGAAACTGAGGAACGCCACGAAGCGCAGAACAGGATGCCGCCAAAGCCAGTGGACTCCCTCGCCTATCTCGGCCCACACATTTCTCATCGGTTTGGTTCGCTGCTCCTGGAAGTCCTTCCTGACAAAGAAGAGCGAAACGACTGAAATAACGTACGAAACTGCATCAAAGAGGAATGGCAAAGACCGCCCAACACTGAAGAGGATGCCTCCCAGAAAGGGGCCAAGTGTGAACGAAATGTTATCTGTCATTTCATGCAGCAATGCTACTGAATTTAACTGCTCCTTTGCTACCACACGAGGCAAGCAGGCGACCTCAGCAATATTGAAGAAGACAAAGCACATGCCTTCGAGCAGCGATACCAGGCAGATCTGAAGAATGGAGAGTGAGTTGGTGAAGGCAGCTATGGGAATGCTCACCAGACAGATGGCTCGCACGCTATCACAGACGAGCATGATCCATTTGCGATTCCAGCGATCTGCCAGCGCACCAGCCAGCAAGCTCAGGAACAGGTATGGTATGGTTCTCAGCCCACCAGCTACACCTGCCCAAACAGGAGAGCCGGTTAAAGCCAGGGCAAAGAGCGGCAGGGCGAATTGCGAAAGTTGAGAACCAATGGAAGAAACGGCCTGGCCGGACCACAGGAGCAGATAATCCCAGTTGCGCCACAATGGGACGATAGGATGAAGCGAGGAAGTCTGCTGGTTCTTTTTGCTGACTGACATATATTCCTTCCTGCGTATGAGCGACAGCGGCGAGGACCGTTGCTACGCGGTGGAGTCGATCTCCAGTTGCAAATATCCTTTGAGTGCCTTCCAGACATTGGGCAGCATCTCTTTGCGCAGGCTGTATCCTTTGTCTGCGTCTGACACACGCACCAGGCCAGCGGCGCGTAAGGTGGCAAGATGATGATGAGCCGTTGATTTTGTCACTTCAACCGCATCGGCGACCTCTTGCAGGGGAACATGATCTCGTTGGACAAGCACTCTGAGAATACGTAAACGTCGTTCATCCGCCAGTGCCCTGTACATTCTCACCAGGTTAGCTGGTGGAAGGTGGCCTTGCTGCACAATCTCGTCAGCAATGGGATAGTAGAAGATTTTCATGTCGAGGTACTCAGTCATGATGATCCAGGGCCGGAGAGTGAAACTTGGAATGAGTAGCACCCTGCGTTGACCCGGCTCAGGAATAAATTCAAGGCCGTTGGTTGCTGTCTCTATCAGATCTTTGCTCAACATGGTATGGGCTAGTTCGCGTTTCATCTGAGCATCACGTAGAAGCAACGGAACAACCTGACTCTCCAGGTGACGAAACACGTCTACGTACCAACGTGTAAGGAGAGAGACAAGTCTGCTCTTCAGGTCATCCGCGTCAGCGACAAAGAGCACACGAACGATCTCCTGCCACGCTGGTGACGTAGCGCAGAGCTGCTCCTGTGCCTCGCTCTCTCCCTGGGCTGCCTGCACAATGAGATCAGGGAGGACGAGGCGACGAGTACCACGCAGGTAATAGCCTGAGAGAATCATTTGCAGTTCGAGGGGAGTCAGCGCTTCCACTTGCTCGATGAATGTAGGAACGTCGCGCGGCGCGGGACAGGCATAGGCCAGTCCGGTCAGGTTCGACCAGACCTTATGTCCACCAAATGCCCCAAAGTCCAGAGCATCCAGTTCCCTCATCGCTGCATGCAGATCGACTGATACCTTTGAGCGCAGAGCAGCAAACCATGCTTTCCCTGCCTCATACGTTTCATCACCGTGATAGGTATCATACACAATGTCCAGACTGATCAGAAATTCGTAGATCGGGCATGTATCAATCTCCACCGTGAACAAGGGAGAATATCCAGGATGCACTTTTCCCATATGTTTGATCTCCATCAAATTTTATGTCCATGAATTGTTCGATAGATGTGATATGGAGAAGTATACGGATAGTGTTATGCTGTGTCAAGAGTTGGAGGAGGCAGGTCAGAAAGTGTGTCGGTTACGGTAGTAGCGGACGATGGCACAGGTTATAAAAGCGCCTATAGTGACAAGAAAAAAGCCGATGAACACATAAGCAGGGAGGAGGTCAGAGAAAACAGCAGTGGAAGCGCAGTTTGAGGTATTGCAGGCCTGGCTAGTTCTGGACGGCGAAGAGACAAGCAGGTAGATGCTGACGCCCAGCCACGCGACGAGTCCGGTGATGATAGTCGCCAGATATGGGCGCACAGCATTTGCTCTGACAGTGAATGCTCCAAGAATGCCGATGAGTAGAGGAAAGAGCAGATAAGGAACCAGATTCTGTATTCCTTCGCCTACCCTGGCGGCAAAGAAACCAAGGAGGAATCCTCCCAGCAGAGTGATCAGTCCGCGTAGGCCAGGTGGTCCGAAGAAGAAACTTTTTGTTTGCATGCTCGTCTCGCTCTCCTGATACTGGGCTGGACGGCTTAGACACGCCTCCTTTTGCGTTCTATTTGTCCAGTTGTCAAAATACCCTGAATAAGAGTGATCAAGGCCCCTAGCAGGAGCAAGTGTTTGATGATTGTGCCCGGTCCACTATCGGGGTAGGAAGATTGCAGGTAGGCACAGGTGCAGACAATACCAAAGAGAAGAAGTATCCAGATGCGATCTCCCCAGGCGAAGGCTGGACGGAAGAGCCAGAACAATGATACTACTCCGGCTCCCAGGAGAGCGTAAGTGATGACAGGATTGAACGGGATTGTTTGCAACTGCTGGAGAATGACTGGGGGAGGTTGCAGTTTAATATCGAGCAGGCTTTGCAGTAGAAAGATCGTGCCAAAGCCCAGGATTGCAATTCCGTTGAGTAGAGTAAGAATGATAGCGATAAAGCTACGTGTAAGTATGAGCATGATAAAAGCGAGAATGAGAGCGAGAGCAGAGAGTGCAGCCTCTGTTGTATGGGTTAGACTGGCAGCGGGATTATTTGGGTATGGTTGGGCGATCATAAATGAGAAGATGCTACCCCCAAGAGTGATTGCCAGTATGAGCAAAAAGATCAGCACGAAGCCGGGGGTCCAGACCGCCGTGCGAGCGCTCCTGGGAGGAGCTGACGGGGCAGAAGGTTGTTTCTGTGGATACTTCAGTCCCTGTTGAGCAGGAGGAGGTGGGCTTTGTCCATAGATGGGTGGAGTTGGAGAGGCTGTTGTGGCAGGCAGAATCAGTCTGCCCTGGGGTTCCGCGGTTATTCCCTGAGCCATTTGAGTGGCCTGGTGGACTGGCTGAGGTTGTCGGGCATATTGGGTTGGCGCTGACCCTTGAGAAGTGACGGCGGGCATATGAGCACTGGTTCTCTGTTGCTGCATTTCCTGATAGATACGGTTCAGCGCAAGTTTTACTTCCTGGGCACTGGCTGGTCGTCGGGTTTCGTCCAGCGAGAGGAGGCGCATAATCAACTGATCGAGAGCCGGAGGAACATAGTGATTAAACAGCCGGACAGGAGCGAAAGAGAAGCGGTCAGTTGCGTGATAGGGATCCTGGTTTGTCAGGCAGCAATGAAGCGTAGCGCCCAGTGCATAGAGATCGGAGCGAGGATTTGTTTGACCGGTGCCATGTTGTTCAGGGGGGGCATAGCCTGGTGAGCCAAGTATGGTTGTATCCATTGGTTGGCCCTCTTTGAAGATGCGAGCAATCCCAAAGTCGATTAGATAGACATGACCCTCAGATGTCACCATGACATTGGTTGGTTTGAGATCGCGAAAGATCACGGGAGGGTTTTGCTTATGCAGGTAGGTCAGGACATCACAAAGCTGATCGGCATAGCGGAGCACCTGCTCGGTAGGGAGTGGCTGACCGGCTTCATGGAGCAGTTGGAGCAGCGTTTTACCATTGATATAGTCCATAACCAGGAATGAACGTCCCCCGGCTCCAAAAGCGTTATAGATGCGCGGTAGATTGGAATGTTGGAGCAAGCGGAGCAGATTGGCCTCCTGCTGGAAGCGGATCATAGCCTCCTGGCGCTCCTCGTCATCCAGATTTTCCTGGCTCATCTCCTTGATAGCCACGCGCTTCTGGTCCATCTGCATATCTATCGCTTGATAGATAGCACTCATTCCGCCTCTGCCAGCCACTTGTAAGATCAGGTACCGTTTGATTAATATTGATTGGGGAGCGAGTTTCCCCGTTTGACTCTCGAAGGTAGACATATTTACTGCACCTCGCTCAAAAAATTTCTAGTCTTTTGTGTGTTACGGGACGATGAATAGAGAAATAGATTTTCTTTTATGTTCCATGCCCTTACCTCACTCGCCCACGTATGGAAATAGAAAGTAGATAGACTCAGTATAGTCTATCTACCGAGCATAAGCAATTACCTTTTTCACTTTTTGAGACTTTTTTTGTTCACTTTCCAATCTCCTCAATGACGTCTGCTTTTTGCAAAGCGGGTAAAAAGCGAGTTGAAGAGGCTCTGCTCGCGTTTTGTCAGGAGCAGGCAGCCCAGAAAGAGAGCAAAGAGAGCGATCTGGATAAAGAAGAAGCTCCCTCCATAGGACCTGATCTGAGGAGAGGGGTCTATGATCTGGAGCAAAAAGAAGCTAGAGACGGATCCGTTGATCAGCGCGGAGACCAGGAGAATCGCTGGCACGAGTCCAAAGAGAAATGTCGCGCCAGGACGGCTGCTCCAGCAAGATGGGCGTAGCCACCAGAAGAAACACGAGGCAAGCGTCACCGCCGTTGCCAGGGCATTTTCTGAGGTGAGAATGCTGGCTTGAGGTATCAGGAAATAGGTCAAGGTAATCCCACAGGCGCTAAGAACAGGAATAAGTAGGAAGAGCCATTGATCCCAGGCGGTCAAGGGAGGATCTTCGATAGAGAGTCCAATAGAAGCGCCGAGTAGCGCCACAGAGATCGCGACGTTTATATACGTCTGAATGGGTGTGGTGAAATCAAGGCCGTGAGCAGCGAGGATCACATTCAGCGTCATAAAAAGAGTCCAGACGCATCCAAAAATACAGCCCAGCCGTGTCCAGCGCGAGCGAGTTACAAGGGCCAGGCTGATCCAGCCGCTGGCGGCCAGGAGTACATGTGCTTCGATAACCCAGGGACCGACCTGTCCTCGGTTTGCCCAGAGCTGAGTGAGCAGGCTTTCCGCACTTAGTCCCAACGTGAGCAGGAGAAAGAAAGTCAGTATGAAGGCAGGGGTCCAGATCGTTTTGTCAGTTTGTGTCGCTTCATATGCTGACTTGTCTGGCTCATCATCCTTCGCGAGAGTTTCATGCGAACTCGTCTCATCCTCGTCGGACCCGTCATGGAGTACATCTTGAGGACGGTCTTCCTCGTTGGCTTTAGATGGACTAAACCTTTCGTGCATGCCCGCTCCCCTCGTTTTTGTCTGTTCCGTTTTAGTATTATAGATGGAATTTGTCCGCTATGCAATCGGTCAGAGCAGGGTGGCGTTTCTCAAAAGGCTTTCTTTCCCCGCCCACTCACTCATTTTGGAGGATGGGAGGGATTTGGCAACGGCTGAAATGCGACTTTTGAGAAGCCCTGAGCAGAGAACCAGGGCTAGCTCATTCTCCGAAAGCCAAAGGCTTTCGGAGAATGAACTAAGGTTTATCGAAAAAGCCTTTTTGAGAACGTTCTGGTTCAAGCTCAGCGCAAAAGCTGATTTTTCTGTTGACTAATTTAGCGCTGTAATGCTAGACTTTCTATGGATAAAGGAGGACTCATTTAGATCATAGTCCGGGTTTTTCCTTTCTCCTGGGGTCGCTGTGGGCGACCCTGCATAGCAAACCTGATAGACAAATGGCTGCATCGTGTATCAGTGTCTTACAGCATATCCCCACGGAGCAGCACGATACGGCCAGATCAGACATCCCTGAACGACCCCCTTGTACCTTTCACAAAGAGAGCAGGTTTTCCGCGTGCTCGTATGCCTGTCAGAGAACCTGCTAGTAGTATGCCTGGAAGTATTTACGTTAACACACGTCTAGAGGAGAAACAAAGATAACATATGAATGAACAAAAAAATGCGTCCCGTCCTGGAACAGTAGCCATCGTCCACTTTTTTTCCGAACGTACGGATGGGGTTTCGTTGCAGATACAAGAGAATAATCGTGTCCTTACCGAGAATGGTTGGAAAGTCATTGGGTGTAGTGCCGACGCTACCGGCGAGAATAGTTTTCTGCTGCCAGAACTCGACTATTCTACCCCGCAGGCGCAAATTTTCAAGCGCGTCGATCTTGTAGGAACTCAGGATGTCGAGAGCATCGAGAAGGCTTTTGAGGCGCTGGTTCTGACGATCAAAGAGAAACTGGGAGAGATGATAGCGCAGTATCATCCACAAGTCATTCACCTGCGGAACATTCTCTCCTTGCCCATTCATCCTGCGGCCACCGTTGCCATGGCAGAGTGCATTGCTGCGCACCCCAATGTGGGTTTTCTGGCACAACACCATGATTTTAGCTTTGAGGACGATTTTGTACCGGGAGATCGTAAGAAGGCCTACACTATCCCCTATCCCGCGATCCAGAAACGTGTTGAGGACTCACTTCTGTACCGTGCCCCTAACGTCCACAATGCCACCATCAACTCTATCATGCAGAAGGAGCTTGAGAGGAGATTCGGTCTGTATGCCGATGTTATTCCCGATTCCTTCGACTTTGGGACGAAGCCGTTGGAGATAGCTGATCTGAGGGAAAAAGTTGGCATTGGTGCCAATGATCTGGTTGTTGGTACTATGGCCAGAATCATTCCTCGTAAAGCTATGGAGGTCGCTGTCGCCTTTATTGCGGAACTGCAAAAGCGTCAGGGGGAGCTTATAGGAGAGAACCGTGGTGTGCATGGGCGAACCGTTACAGAAACGAGCAAGATACTCCTGCTTCTGCCGCAGTCCGCAGGTCTGGACGAGCCAGATAACGCCGTCTATTTCAACAAATTACGTCAATATGCAGAGCAGCTAGGCGTCGAAGTGCGTTACATCGGCGACAAAATAGTTGCAGACAATGCCTACAAAGGCGAGCCCGACAAAATCCCCTTCTATTCTATCTACTCCATTGTTGACATGCTGGCCTTCCCAAGTTATCAGGAAGGTTTCGGCAATCAGTTCCTGGAGGCTGCTGCCCTGGGTAGTGGCATGATAAGCGCACACGCCTATCCGGTTATGGAGGCTGACATCCTTCCCCGTATCTCAATCGATGGAGTCGTCTACCTGGGGAACAACGCACAATACACCCTCGATGAGATCGGACTGACCCATCTAGAAACAAGTGTTTTGCAAGCAGCCGTGGATCGACAGATTCACTTCCTCCTGAACCCTGATGAGGAAATGGCCGCGGCCACAAGCACACGTCAGAAACTAAAAGAGGCTTTTGATGCCGTCGTCGTCGGCGACCAGATCTCAGGGTTTCTCTTGAAAGCCATTCCCAACTCGTAGTTTCTACTGTTCTGACCTGCGGCCTGTTGCCGCAGGCGACAAAATATAAAAAGAGCAAGTGACATGTTTTCCGAGGCGTCCGCCCCGGAAAACATGTCACTTGCTCTTTTTAAAAGGGGTGGCATGTCAGGCCAATGTAGAGGATCGACAAAATCTCTCTACCTGTGAGAGGGAGAAGAGATCTTCAAAGACGCCCTTGTCGTGAGCAACCAGGACCATTTCATTCTCCGAAAGCCAAAGGCTTTCGGCCCCACTCCCTGAATTTAAGAGGAATGGAAAGGGCTGTGGCGGTGGCCACAGCCCTTTCCATTCCTCTTGTTTTGAACCGGGGGAGGGGTTCCTCACGAGAATGAAATAACCCTGGTGAGCAACTGCTCACCTTGACATCTTCTGATGTACCATGTTATACTTTAGAAGTCCCAAGGGGACATATCCAGGAAGGAAAGAGACCCTGGCACCGACCAGGCGAGAGGGCTCGCATTGGAAAATCCGAAAGGAGCATTTATGATACCAATGAAGAAACCTATACGCCTTTTAGGAGTAGTATTTCAAATTGACCAGGAGTGCCCGTAAAGACGGGCAATCAGATATCTCCTGCTTACTAGCTAGTACCTGTAACACCGAGACTATTGACAAGACAACATTTGCATAGCCGGTTTTTAGCGATAGACTGTATCGCGGGTTAGTTGGAAGATTCGGAGTATCGGGGGTGTGGATTATATTCCGCCCCATTTTTCCTGACCGTAAATCTCTTTTGAAAAAGCACGGGAGTGTAAAAAAAGAAAAAAAGAGAAAGAAAAAGAGGTCCAGATTGCACTATCTGGACCTTTTCTTTTGGGATTTATTTCTTCCCCTTATCTCTTATTCCTCGTTAAGCGAGAGGATAGCCATAAAAGCTTCCTGAGGGATTTCCACGCTGCCTACCACCTTCATCCGCTTCTTACCCTCTTTCTGCTTTTCTAGTAGTTTGCGCTTACGTGAGATATCGCCTCCATAGCACTTTGCCAGTACATCTTTACGCATGGCTTTAACGGTCTCTCGTGCGATAACCCGTGAGCCAATCGCGGCCTGGATCGGCACCTCGAAGAGCTGGCGTGGAATAAGTTTACGGAGTTTCTCGGTCAGACTGCGTCCCTGGTAGTAAGCCTTATCGCGATGCAGGATCAGCGAGAGGGCATCGACAGGGACCGCATTGACGAGGACATCCAGCTTCACCAGATCAGCCTCTTGATAGCCGCCGTAGGTATAATCCAGTGAGGCATAGCCCTGAGTGCGCGACTTAAGCTGATCGTAGAAGTCCGTAATCAGTTCAGCCAGTGGGATCTTATACGTCATCAGCACACGTTCGGCTTCAAGATACTTCATCTCTTTGAACGTACCCCGGCGCGTCGTCACGAGGTCCATGATCGTGCCGATATAGCGTGAGGGCGTGAAGATCGAAATATCCATCACTGGCTCCTCGATCTTCTCAATGGTGCCAGGATCAGGCATTTCCGAGGGATTATCAATTCTAACCACCTGATCGCCAGTCTTCGTAACATAATATTCGACGCTAGGAGCGGTGGCGAGGATGTCGAGATTATACTCGCGCTCGATGCGTTCCTGAATGATCTCCATATGGAGGAGACCCAGGAAGCCGCAGCGGAAGCCAAAGCCCAGCGCCGTCGAGGTTTCAGGCTCATAGAAGAGGGCGGCATCATTGAGTTGTAGCCGGTCCAGCGCATCGCGCAGTAGGGGATAGTCATTGCCTTCGACTGGATAAATGCCAGCGAAAACCATAGGTTTGGCGGGTTTATAACCGGACAGTGGTTGAATGTGAGCGTGCAGAGCCGAGGGGATCGTGATGGTATCGCCGACATGGCAGTCCTTCACGTTTTTAAAGCCGGTTGCGATATAGCCAACCTCACCAGTGGTTATTGTTCCAGATGAGATCAAGCGAGGCTGGAAGAAACCAGCCTCCAGCACCTCGGTTGTACTGCCGGTCGCCATCATCACGATCTTCTCATTCTCAGATAACGCCCCATCCATCATCCGAACGTAGGCGATAACTCCTTTATAAGAGTCGTAATGTGAATCGAAGACCAGTGCACGAGGCGGCAACTCTGGGTGGCCTTTGGGCGTCGGGAGGCGTTCAATAATTGCCTCCAGGATGTCTTGCGTGCCGATACCTTCTTTGGCCGAGGCCAGAATGCACTCCTCGCGTGGCAGTCCAATGACATCCTCTACCTCCTGCATGACCCTTTCGGGTTCCGCGCTGGGCAGATCAATTTTATTGATCACCGGAATGATCGTCAAATCGGACTCAATTGCCAGGTAGAGATTTGCCAGCGTCTGTGCCTCAACGCCCTGGGTCGCATCTACGACCAGGAGGGCACCTTCGCATGCCGCCAGACTGCGCGAAACTTCATAGGTAAAGTCAACATGTCCAGGAGTATCGATCAGATTTAACTCGTACTGTTCCCCATTGACGGAAGAGGTATAGAGCATACGTACGGCCTGGGCCTTGATCGTAATACCCTTCTCACGTTCCAGGTCCATCTGATCGAGCGTCTGCTCCATCAGCTCACGCCTGGAGACGGTTCCGGTGAATTCAAGTAAACGGTCGGCGAGGGTGGACTTGCCATGATCGATGTGCGCGATAATACAAAAATTGCGAATATGTGCTTGATCCGTCATTCAGTTATGTCCTGCAATCTACATTACTCTCCTGGTGTAAGTTTTTCAGACATCTTTATCAATCCTACTTCATCAGAGGTTTCGGCAGTGTTAAGTATATCATGCTTTGGGAGATACACAACAGGAGAGCGATTTTACCCTTCCAGGGTTTCTCAAAGGTCGCGTTTCAGTTGCCAAACCCCTCCCCAGGAAAAAAAGAGGCTCAGAGACAACGCGGTCGCGCTGTCTCTGAGCCTCCAAAAAGGATGGTTGAGTGAGGAGAGAGCGACTTTTGAGAAACCCTTGTTTTATCCTCCAGAGACAGCGGGAGTGCAGCACTCTATACTAAGCGACAATCGATGCACTACAATAGTAGAAAGTCGAGCAGACCGAGAAGGTCAAGTCTACTATCATCGATCAATAGAAGCGTTTAGAGAAACTGCTCATTCGATGATCCCGCCGCACAACACCTCAACACCGTCCTCGCCACCATAAAAGACAGCTGCCTGTCCAGGTGTGATGGAACGCTGTGGGTCGGTAAAGGTTACTTGAACGCGTTGCCCTTCCAGGGGAGTAACCAGCGCTTCCTGCTCTATGGCCTTATAGCGAATACGTGCGTAAGCCTTAAAGGGGTCCGTAGGAACTTCTCCGTTGACATAGTGCATCTTGCCCACGATACAGGTAGCGCGTAAAAGTGCCTCCTCGGGACCGACAGTTAGAGCATTCCGCGTCGCATCAATGTTCAAGACGTGCAGTGGAGTCTTTGAGGTCAGGCCCAGCCGCTTGCGCTGTCCAATCGTATAGTGAGCCAGACCCCGATGGCGTCCCAGCAGTTCACCTTCTTGATTGTAGATAGGACCGGGCTGTGGAATAGTAAGCGTTGCAGTTCGCGAAGTGCTGCCGGCCAGCGTCTCATCTCTACCCTGTGCCGCAGCATAGCGATTGATAAAGCCGCCGTAATCGTTCTGAGCCACAAAGCAGATCTCCTGACTCTCCGGCTTCGTCGCCACACTCAGACCTCGTTCCGCAGCCAATGCGCGAACCTCAGGCTTTGTATAGTTTCCCAGAGGGAAGCAGGCATGGGCCAACTGATCCTGGTTCAGCACATGCAGCACATAAGACTGATCCTTATCGGGATCGAGTGCTCGGCGTAGACGGCGCTTGCCCGTTACAGGATGATCATCCACACGCACATAATGGCCCGTCGCCAGATAGTCAGCATCGAGAGCCAGGGCACGCTTAAGGAGTACCGTGAAGCGAATATGGCGGTTGCAGGTCAGACACGGATTAGGAGTTCGCCCGGCAACATATTCCTGATAAAAGAAATCGACCACATTATCCTTAAACTCCTGCTCTACATTGACCAGGTAAAGAGGGATATCGAGCTTCCGCGCCACCCGTCGAGCATCATCCACAGCTTCAAGGGAGCAGCATTTATTTTGGACGACCTTCTCTACTCCCTCGTCATCAGTCACACCTGGTTCTGACCACATGCGTAACATGATACCGATGACCTCATGTCCTTGTTCTTTAAGTAGTGCGGCGGCAACAGAACTATCCACGCCGCCGCTCATTGCGACGACAATTCTTGCCATGTTTTTCCTCTTCCTGAGTTGTTATGAATGTTTTTTGCGTTGGATATGATAAGAGAGATCTGTAGAAATGCTAAAAGTCGTTACAGAAAAAAGGACCAGCCACACGGACTAGCCTGTCGAAGGATACCAGCTAGAAAATGGCTCTAAAGCCCTTGCAAATCAGATCAACGATAGCATAGTTTGCCTAAATTTGTCAAATTCTCGTCAGGCACGCCTGTTATCTCTCTACGCGCTCAAAATCAGCCATTTCTCTCTAATTTCTGGAGGCGCAGCCGTTAGCAAGAGCTTTTGCTCATTTTGCCAAAATGAGGAATGACTCATAAAGAAGAAGAAGCGACCCTGTGTGGCGGGGC
>DAOTTL010000342.1:0-44573 GCA_034438135.1 Ktedonobacteraceae bacterium
AGGCGGCAAGTAGAGGGCACTTGAGTAGTTACCATTCCTCACTTTTCTGCGGCTTGCAAAGCCGCCCCTCCCCCAAAAGACAGAAGAAAAGGTTGAGATTGCCAGCAGCGAAGCTGCTGGCAATCTCAACCTTTTCTTCTGAAAATAGGGCGGCGCAGCCGCCCGAGAAAGACATGTGCTCATTTTGCCAAAATGAGGGGTGACTCATAGAAGTAGCAGGAAGAAGCGAGGCTGTGTGGTGGGGCAGAAGCCCCACCACACAGCCTCGCTTCTTCTTAATAAAATGGGGTGGGGCGGCCTGCATAGCAGGCCAAAGCTTTCTGCCCTGCTTTTGCAAAAGCAGGAATGACTTCATAAAGTCCTCAGCGACCTTGACAGATAGGCCTCTTTTGTTTTATAATAACGGACGTTATATGTCCGTATCGAGGCTTTAGAGGGCTATTTGATCTGTTGTACATTGTAGTACTGGCAATTGTCATGGCTATGAAAGCTGAAAGTACCTCGGTGTTTGAATACGGGAAAGCCTGAACTCACTTCCCCATTGCCCACTTTCTGCACGATAGTCTCTTTCTTTCATCAGGCAACGTTCACCAACAAGGAGCAGTGCTATGAAGACCACCATCTGCGACATTTATGAGATTAGCGCCCCTATTTTTGCTTTTAGCCATAGTCCGGCGGTGATTGCAGCGGTGAGCAAGGCGGGCGGCTTTGGCGTTCTGGGGGCCGCTGGTATGGAGCCGGAGCAACTGGATCGGGCATTGCAAATGCTGGCTCGGGAGTGCGCTGGCAAGTCTTTCGGCGTTGATTTGATCATTCCAGAGAAATATATTGGACGTGAGGAGGGTGGTTTTTCGCTTGAGATGCTCCTGAGTCGTATCCCCCAGGAGCACCGCGCTTTCCTCGCCAGACTTCTGGAGGAGTATCATGTTCCCCGTCAGACTGCGCCTGCGACTTTCTCCTCCAGGGCGGGTATGGGCATTTCTGAGAGACGTGGCAAACAGCTCGTTGATATTGCTCTTGCTTACCCCGTGAAGTTGATTGTCAACGCCTTGGGAGTGCCCCCGGCCTACATCATCGAGCGTGCCCATCAGCAGGGAGTACGAGTGGGTGCCCTGGTTGGTGCCGTCAAGCACGCTATCAGGCAGAAGGAGGCTGGTGTTGATCTGATTATTGCTCAGGGCTTTGAGGCGGGAGGTCACACCGGTGAGATTGCTACGATGGTTCTGACTCCGCAGGTTGTGGATGCTGTGGCCCCTTTGCCCGTTGTGACCGCTGGTGGGATTGCCAGTGGACGCCAGATGGCTGCCGCGCTTGCTCTGGGTGCTCAGGGGGTATGGACTGGCTCGATCTGGTTGATGACTGAGGAAGCTGAGACGCATCCGGTGGTGAAAGAGAAGTTTCTGCATGCTACTTCGAGCGATACTCTGCGCTCACGGGCCTCCACTGGCAAGCCCGCTCGTCAACTCCGCTCGGCCTGGACCGATGCCTGGGAAGATCCAGCCAATCCCGAACCTCTGCCGATGCCATTGCATGGGTTGTTAACCATGGATGCGCAACAAAGTATTCAAAAAGATGCTCGTGAAGGAGGAGAAGGTGGCAAAGCACTGATCAATTATTTTGTGGGACAATCTGTTGGTATGCTTAACCAGGTGCGTCCGGCAGCAGAGGTCTATCAGGCTTTGAGAGATGAATGTGATGCTGTTCTCAAACGTCTGGCCGAGTGATACACAGACAAACGAGTAAAATAATGAGGAATGATGATCGTTTGCTGTCAACGAGGTAGCAGGCGATGATAGTCCAGTTACAGCAGAGAGATAGGAGAAACATATGGCAGATGGAATTGATTACAAGAAACCAGTACCGGTTCCAGATGCGGCCTCGCAGCCGTTTTTCGCCGGGGCCAGAGAGCACAGGCTTATGCTTCAGCAATGTCAGGCGTGTGGAACCATGCATTGGCCTGTACAGTCGCGCTGTTCGGTGTGTTTAAGCACGGATGTGACCTGGGTGCAGGCTAGCGGCAAGGGAACGCTGTACACCTTCTCGTTGATGCATCAGGTCTATCAGCCTGGCTTTACCTCTGAGGTACCCTACAATGTAGCTGAGGTCGATCTGGAGGAAGGTGTGCGTATGATTACGAACATCGTTGGCTGTGCTAATGCCGATTTGCGTATCGGTATGCCGCTGGAGGTGACCTTTGAGGACATCGCCGACGAGGTTTCCTTGCCCAAATTTAAACCTGCTGAATAGCGTTTTTCTGTGTCTGGCATGATGCCTCAATGTCCATCCATGGTTTTTCATACCAGAGGAGCAATCCAGTGATAACCACTACAACACTGCCGTTATACTCACCTGAGCGTTTGCGATCCTTTTTTGAGCCAAAGAGTATCGCACTGGTGGGCGCTTCTGAGAAGTCTGCCTGGTTCAATTATGTCTACTCGAACCTGCATGGGAGAAATTTCGCTGGCGAGGTGTATTACATCAATCCGCGCAGCCAGACCATTCACGGTCACCCAACGGTCGCTCATCTGGCTGAGATTGGCAAGCCGGTTGATCTGGCCTTCGTGATGGTGCCGCCCGATGTGGTTCCGGGGATTTTTCGGGAAATAGTTGCCGCGGGTATCCATAATGCGATCCTGTTGACCTCCGGCTTTGGAGAGATCGATGCCGCAGGCCGCCAGCGCCAGCAAGAACTTGCTGACTATGCACAGGAGAACGATCTGGTTTTCCTGGGTCCTAATTGCATGGGATATATAAACTTTGCTCACAATATTGCGGCTATGCCGGGTATTCCCAGCGTGCCCGTGGTTCCCGGTGGGATAGCGCTGATCTCGCAGAGTGGGGCGCTGACAGCCAATATGCTGGCCTATGCTTATAGTCAGCATATTGGACTCAATGCACTGGTGAGTACGGGCAACGAGGCTTCGCTGTCGATCAGTGATGTTGTCAACTACTTCGTTGATGATGAGTCTACGCACGTGATTGCGCTCTTTGTGGAATCGTTCCGCAATCCCACCGGATTTCGTGAGGTGGCTCAGCGTGCGCTTCACAAAGGCAAGCCGATCGTGGCCTTTAAAATTGGCCGCAGCGAGATCAGCGCGAACGTTGCCCAGGCTCATACGGGATCGCTGGTGGGCGATGACCGGGTCATTGAGGCGCTGTTCCGACAGAGTGGGGTTATACGGGTTGACTCGTTGGAGGAGTTGCTGATTACCTCCAGCATCCTTGCACAGACGGGGGTGCTGTCAGGCAGGCGACTGGGTTTCCAGTCAATCTCAGGTGGGGCGTGTGATATGGCAGCAGATCGGGCTGAGCAGGTGGGGATTGAGTTTCCACCATTTACCCCACAAACGAAGCAGGCGTTGGCCCAATTATTGCCCGTTCTGGGCGCGGCTCATAATCCACTGGATACGACTGGAGCGGCCATAACGAATGCTGCGCTCTATGAGCAGGTGCTCACTGTTATCAGCAAGGACCCCCATCTGGATATATTTCTGTGTGCTCAGGGATTGCCTGTGAACGAACGGGAACTGGATGGGTTTGGACGTACGGCTGAAGTTTTGCACAATGCTCCCTGTCCCGCCTACTTGTTCAGCAATACCGGCGAGTCTATCCCTGAGATTGCGCATATGGCAATCGAAAAGTATCATCTGCCCTATCTGCCAGGCGGGATCTACCACGGTTTCGCTGCTCTTGCCAGAGTCATGTGGTGGTCAGAGCGCTATCGTCATGAGCAGGAGAAGGCTGGCGAGAGTATTGAGCACATTGAGCCATTGGGTTTTGGAGCCGGGTTAGCGATCTCTGAGTCGTGGTCGGAGGATCGCACGCGTACGTTTTTGCAGGAGCATGATGTGCCAGTGGTGCCAGCGTTAGTAGTGACGAGTGCCGATGAGGCGGCGGAGGCAGTTCGGTCCCAGGGTTTTCCGGTAGCTCTCAAGATTGTCTCGCCCGATATCTTGCATAAAAGCGATATCGGCGGCGTTCGCCTGGGACTGCGCGACGAGGGCGAGGTTCGAGAGGCATTTCAGCAGATTCAAGAGGCGGCTCAGAGAATCACGCCTTTGCCGCAGATTGAAGGTGTTCTGGTCAGTCCCATGCGAAGTGGAGGGGTTGAACTGCTCATAGGGGTGGTTCGTGATGCGGTCTGGGGACAGGTGCTGGCCGTGGGTCTTGGCGGCATCTGGGTGGAAGTGCTCAAAGATACCAGTCTGCGGGTTCTACCGGTCGCGCGTACAGAGATCCGGGCTATGCTCGATGAACTCCAGGGCAGTGCTCTATTGCGCGGCGCACGTGGGACGAAACCGGCTGACATTGACGCCCTGGTTGAGATCATTTTCCGTATCAGCACCCTGGCATACTCACAGGGAACAGAACTGGAGTCTCTGGAGATCAATCCTTTGTGGGTCGATGGCTCACAGATTGAGGCCCTGGATGCCCTGATTACATGGTCCTGACGTTTAAGGAGAAAAGACTTGGATAACTATCAGTACGCTCTCTACGAGAAAAAAGAACATATTGCCTATATAACCATCAACCGTCCCGAGGTGATGAATGCGTTACATAGGGATGCGAATATCGAACTGAGCGAGATTTTTACGGACTTCAAAGAAGATGACAATGCCTGGATCGCTATCCTGACTGGCGCAGGTGAACGAGCGTTTTCCGCGGGGAATGACCTTAAAGCGACCGCTGCGGCAACCGCCAGGGGAGAGTCTATGGGAGCGCAGTCGCCGACGGATCGTCCGATGTATTTCGGTGGCGTGGTCGGACTTCAATGTGATAAGCCCATTATCGCCGCCGTCAACGGTGTGGCTGCCGGTGGAGGCTTTGAGATCGCCCTGGCCTGTGATCTCATCGTGGCGTCCGAAAAGGCGCGTTTTGCCCTGCCTGAGCCACGTGTGGGCCTGGTGGCGGGCGCTGGTGGTATGCATCGCTTACCGCAACACCTCCCGCTCAAGATGGCTATGGGCCTGCTTCTGACTGGCAAGTGGCTCTCTGCTCAGGATGCCGCTCGCTTTGGACTGGTTAATGAGGTCGTTCCTGGTGAGCAACTTATTGCAACCGCTGAACGGTGGGCCAGTGAAATTCTGGAATGTTCACCACTCAGTGTACGACTGACAAAGGCGTCGGCGATGAGCGGTCTGGCTCTCTCCGTTGAGGATGCTATGGCGGCTGATCGCGAACGTCTACAGCTTCTGCTCAACTCGCAGGATTTTCGGGAGGGTCCAGGGGCCTTCGCGGAAAAACGTAAACCAAAGTGGACCGGCAAATAGTCAGAAGAAAGCAGAGGCAGGAGAACATGAGTTTGAAAGGAACCTGTGCGGTAGTGGGTCTGGGAGTTACGCCCATGGGCAAGGTCTATGGACGCAGTGCCACAGATTTCGCGCAGGAGGCCGTTGATCTGGCGCTATTTGATGCCGGTCTCGTCAAGGACGATGTGGACGGTTTACTTATCAATGCCAATCTCTCACCAGAGATGAGTCTCCAGCTCCAGGGATCTCTGGGACTGGAGAACCTGGCGCTGGTCAATGTGATGAATGCTTACGGTTCAACGGCTGGTGCTATGATCCAGTATGCGTCGATGGCGATTGAAAACGGCCTGGCAAAGGTGGTCGTTCTAGTGTATGCGGATGATCCGCTTAAACCTGGCAAAGGAGCTGGCAGCGCTTACGGTGGTGGGTCCTCCCCCACGGGCATGCATAGTTTGCCAGCGGCCTACGGCTATTATGGAGCGAATCTTGGCTATGCTATGGCGGCACGCCGACATATGCATCTGTTTGGGACGACCAGTGAGCAACTGGGTTCCATCGCCATCGCTCAGCGCAAATGGGCGCTGATGAATCCCTGGGCACAGATGCAGAAACCGCTGACCATGGAAGATTACCTGAATTCGCGCTATATTGCCGAGCCATTGCATCTGTTCGACTGTTGCCTGGTCTCCAACGGCGGTGTGGCGGTGATTATTACCTCCGCGGAACAGGCGAAAAACCTCAAGCAGCCGCCAGCCTACATACTGGGTCTGGGACAGTCTTCCCCTGGTGGCGTTGGACGTACGGATCGTGATCCAGGCATCTATACGGGCGCGAAGCAAGCGGGCGGGACCGCTCTAAAGATGGCAGGTATTGAGCTAAAGGATATTGATATCTGCGAACTCTACGACTGCTATACCTATACGGTACTGGTTACGCTTGAGGATTATGGCTTTTGTGCCAAGGGTGAAGGGGGAGCGTTTGTCGAGGACGGGAAGCTAGGTCCGGGTGGCTCGTTGCCAACTAATACAGGCGGCGGAGAGCTTTCGGCCTACTATATGTGGGGTTTCACTCCACTCTCCGAGGGCATCGTACAGGCACGTGGTCAGGGCGGTGAACGCCAGGTTGAGAAAAATGATCTGGTGCTGGTCAGCGGCAATGGAGGTATTCTTAATTATCACTCGACCACGATCCTGAGCAAACATCAATGAACCATTCCTGCTTTTGCAAAAGCAGGACAAAGGGCTTTCGGCCTGCATAGCAGGCCGCCCCCTTACAAGTAGAGGTATTTTGCCGATCTGCTGCGTCGGCCTGGCAGGCCCCCGCCCCATTTAAAAAAGAGCAACTGGTGTGTTTTGTGACGCATTCGTGCCACAAAACACACCAGTTGCTCTTTTTATTCTCTGTCGCCGCAGGCGACAGAAGGAGGAGCGAAAAACCCTTCTACCTGTGAGCAGGCCGCCCCACCCCATTTTCATGAGTCATCCCTCACTTTTCTGCGGCTTGTAAAGCCGCCCCATCCCCCGAGAAAAGGAGAAATGGCTGAGTTTGGCAGCAGCGAAGCTGCTGCCAAACTCAGCCATTTCTCCTTGAGAGAAGAAGGGAAGTGGAAAGAGAAGGAGAAGGCAACAGAACTGTCTCACTGCCAGGTCATGACATGCTTAACGAGCTACAGAAAGAACAGAACTGTCTCAGTGCCAGGCCATGACATGCTCAAGAAGCGTTCTCTGGTTCGCCGCCGACCAGGCTTCTCGCCAGAGAGAATCCTGCACGCGATCTTGTATGAGACTCTCTGTTTCTCGCCCTGCCAGATAGCGTCCCATGCGATGCACAAATGAGGTGGCATCGCGTAGTCGAAACACCGTAGGGATAGCGAATAGTTCTTCTGCGCTCAAAGAAAATCGATGTGTGTATGCGGACCCGAACGCATCAATCAGGTCCCATTCTTTGCCCGTTCCCAGTAAATCGAGAGGCCACCAGCTGAGAGCTACACAGAGATCGAGAACCCGAATATCTCTGCCCGCAAATTCGAAGTCTAAGATTGTGGTGACAACACGCTGCTGATCCAGGAGGATATTTCCGGGATCGTAGTCCCGATGAAGTAGCTGCTGAGGAAGTTGGGCATACAGGTGGGTTACACTCTCCTGCATGTCGCTCAGGAAGTTACGCATCTGTCTGGCTTGCTCACGGTCAATCGGAAGGTTCTCCACCGCCGCCAGCGGATCGGTCACCAATGGATGCCAATGAGCAAAATCTCCAAAGGTGGGAAGCGGCGTGAACCCATCGGGGAGTGGGATCTCGTCAAGGGTTGCAAAAGCCTCGTCGAGTAGCGCCAGGGTTGCTCCAGCGTGTGAGGCACTCAAAAGGTCGTTGCGCTCCGGTGGACGATTGGGAGAGAAGCCGGGGAGCAAGGGATAGAGCGTGGCAAATGCTGGTTTCTCCTGCTCTTGTCCAAAAAGGACGATTCTCTCTCCATTCTTGGTACTCAGTGGCAGTGGGAGACGGAAGGGGAGGTTTTTCTCATATAACGCTTGCAGAAGTTCAGCTTCGTAGAGGCTATGAGGGATGCGCGTAAGATCAGGTGTCAGCCGCAGGACGTAGGCTTGACCATCCGTAGCATCTGCACGCCAGATACTATTGTTTGTGCCGCCAGCTAAAGGGGAGAGGTGCCATGGACCGGCAATGGGCCACTCGGTCCAAAGATTCGTTGCATTCGTTATATCCATTCTTGACCTCGGCATCGCTATTCAAATGACATGAAATGGCTTTCTAATCTGTGAAAAGTGCAGCGATGAGATTACACTACCTGGGCAAAATCTTCAGTCAGCCAGAGTCTTCCATGGACGTTATCGAATAGAATGTCAACGCCCAATTGATTGACCTGGCCGTTCAAGATGTTTTGACGGTGGCCGTCATCGGGGGGACGTTCCGCCATCATCGCCTGGTGCAATGCCAATGCTCCGGTTTCGCTCACGTCTTCCGTGAAACCGATATTCTCCTCGGCCACCATCCATGAGACACCCTGCTGCTTCTCACGATCTCCCAGTTGAGCTTCTCCGCTCAGTTGATGCTCAAGCTGGTCTGCTTGCATCATGGCAAGGTTGTGCTGGCGAGCACTACGTATAAGCGCGGCATCCGAGTGGAGTGCAGCGAGTCCTGCGGTCGCTCGATCTTTGTTGATGGCGTTGAAGACGGACTGCGCGATCTGGCTCTCTTGAGCGGTAGAAGGGGTACCTGCTGTAGTTGCTGTTCCGATCGATGCCGGTAAATGAATGACGATTGATGTGCAGGCGGTTAACTGTATACCACAAAAGAGGAAAAGTATGAGCAGATACGCAGGTATGGACCGGATGCTTCTTTTTTCTAAGTTATTTCGCATAGTACTTCAGGTATTCTTTACTTTAGTGTCGAAAAAAGTGTTCCAGGAAGGTTCAGAAGAACCAGGGTTCACTTATATTGGTTCTTCTGGATACATCACCTGTGGCTGCTCATATAAGGGGGACATAATCTCTTCTCGCTCTTCTCGCTCAGCAAAGAAGTGACTTGCCTGAAATGGGTTCGGCGTCCTGACAGGCTGGTAGCCTTGCTCGTAGGGAGAATAGCTTTGCTCAGGCGGCGTGTACATTTGCTGATATGGTATGTAGCTCGACTGCATAGGGGGCACAACCTGGCTGCGTTTCAGTTTCGCGAAACCATACCAATAGACGAAGTAGCTCAGTGCGCCAATCCAGTTAACAAAGATAAAAAAGAGTATCCAGGCAACTTTTTCGTTCCCTCGCAACCGTTTATTGAAGATGCAGTGGATGAACGCTGCAATCCAGAGAAATGTTATCGGCAGGATGAAGATCTCTGGTCCGTGAAAAACAAAATCGGGCATGTGCGTTCCTTTCCTATTTTAACCGACCGAGTTAGTTCTACCCTCTATAGACGGATAGCGCGAACGGTTCTCCAAAGCTGTGCTCTACACTGTGTAATAGGTATATCCTATCGACGATCAAATTGCAAGAGAGGGGTTTTCCTAATCAAAAGCAAGCTTGTTAAAGTGAAACGTGTGAAAATAGAATTCAGGGCGGCTATAATAGAGAGGGGGCTGACACTTCTGATCACTGTGTCCTATGACTCAATGTGCCCACATACTCAATAAGCGTGTTAAGAAAGGATCAGCCGGTGCAAATAGCGCTCTTTATCACCTGTTTCAATGATACGCTTTTCCCGCAAGCTGGACGTGCAACGGTCGAACTGCTCGAACGGCTTGGACATACGGTCGCTTTTCCTGAAGAGCAGACGTGCTGTGGACAGATGCACGTGAATACTGGCTATCAGCGAGAGTCGCTGCCACTGATCCGACGTTTTGTGCAGATTTTTAGTCAGTACGAGGTCATTGTCGCGCCATCGGCCTCCTGTGTAGGGATGGTGCGCGAGGTCTATCCGCTGATAGCCAAGTGGTTCGACGATCACGATTTGCTGGCTGATGTGCAGGCACTGGCACCACGCGTCTACGAACTGACCGAATTTCTCGTGCACCATCTTGGTCTGGAGGACGTGGGAGCGTACTATCCGCATCGCGTCACCTATCATCCGACCTGTCACTCGCTGCGTTTCCTGCACGTCGGTGATGCGCCGCTGCGTTTATTGCGTGCGGTGCGCGGTCTCGATCTCGTAGAACTGGCGGGTGCGGAGGAGTGCTGTGGCTTCGGCGGCACTTTTGCGGTGAAAAATGCTGATACCTCGCTAGCCATGCTCAGCGATAAAGTGCGCAACGTCCTGGATACCCATGTGGAGATCTGTACCGCCGCTGACAACTCCTGTCTGATGCAGATTGGGGGAGCGCTCCATCGTCAACGGTCAGGGGTTCGCACCGTTCATATAGCAGAGATACTCGCCTCAACCGAAGAAGGGAGCCTGCGATGAGCAAGACCATCGGTCACTCGCTCAAGGGGCAGCCGTTGCCCTCTTTTCAATCTATGGCGAAACGGGCATTGGACGATCCACAGTTGCACCGCAACCTGTATAAAGCTACTCATACCATTCGTGAGAAGCGCTCGCGTATGGTGGCAGAGATGCCTGACTGGGAAGAGTTGCGTGAGGCGGGTCGTGCCCTCAAAGAACGCACGCTGCGCCACCTGGATACTTATTTGTTGGAACTGGAAGCCTCGGTGCAGCGTGCTGGCGGCGAGGTGCACTGGGCACGTGATGCTCAGGAGGCGAATGAGATCATCGCTCAGATTGCCGAGAGTCATCATGCACGTGAGGTAATCAAGGTTAAATCGCTGACGACCGACGAGATCGGACTCAACGGTGCCCTGAAGGATCGAGGGATTGAGGCTATCGAGACGGACCTGGCCGAACTGATTATTCAACTGGCTGGCGAAAGCTCCTCCCATATTCTGGTACCGGCGATCCACAAGAATCGTTCAGAGATCCGCGAACTTTTCCTGCGTAAGCTCGATGTAGATCAGCTCACTGACGAGCCGCGTGACCTTGCGAACGCGGCCAGACTCCATCTGCGCCGCAAGTTTCTCTCGACTCCTGTGGCGATCAGCGGGGCGAATTTCGCTGTGGCCGAGACGGGTAGTATCTGTGTGGTTGAGTCGGAGGGCAACGGGCGGATGTGCGTGACGCTGCCGCAGGTGTTGATTTCGGTCATGGGTATTGAGAAGGTTCTCCCTGCCTGGCAGGATATGGAGGTGTTTCTGCAACTGTTGCCGCGTTCTTCGACCGCCGAACGGATGAATCCCTATACATCGCTCTGGACTGGCATCCATGAGGGCGATGGACCGCAGGAGTTTCATCTCGTTCTGCTCGACAATGGGCGTACACAGGTTCTGGCCGATACCGTGAGCCGTGAAACACTCAACTGTATCCGCTGTAGTGCCTGTCTGAATATCTGTCCAGTCTATGAGCGCACAGGGGGACACGCCTACAGCTCTGTCTATCCGGGTCCTATCGGGGCGATCCTGACTCCCCAATTGTCAGGGATCAAGCAGGCTGAGACACTGCCTTTCGCTTCGACTCTCTGTGGGGCCTGTTACGATGTTTGCCCGGTGAAGATCAATATTCCTCAGATATTGATCTACCTGCGTGGGCGTGTTGTGCGTGAGAAGCGTCGCAGCCGTCTGCTCCGCGATCGTGCTAACCCGGAGGGACTTGTCATGCGGGTGCTTGCGCGTATCTTCGCCAATCGTGCGCGTTATGAGCAGGCTCAGAAGCTGGCTCTGACGGGTCAACTGCCATTAAAGCATGGCGATGTCATCGAGTGGCTTCCTGGAGAACTGGGAAACTGGACGGTCGGACGCGACATCCCGGTGGTTCCTGACCAGAGTTTTCGCGCCTGGTGGCGAGAACGTCAGAAAACCCCGACTGATAAGCAGGAGTAAGCAGTTTGAAAGGCGGGAATATCTGTGAGTAACAGAGCAAATGCGCGTGAGAATATGTTGAACCGTATCCGTGAGGCGCTGCGGGATGTGCCTGCGAACGAGCAGGCTGAAGAGGTCGCTGTCGAGCGCACCTATCTGCACAGTGGAACCGCTGATCGTGCTGAAGTAATCGAGCGTTTTGTGGAGCGAGTGGCCGATTACAAGGTCACTGTGCGGCAGATTGAGATGCTGCAACTGTCCCTGGCGATTGCCTCTGCCTGCGCCGAGCATGGGATACGTCGCCTGGTCGTTCCGGTTGATCTACCGTCAGATTGGCTACCCAGGCAAGTCGAGCTATTGCGCGACGATCCACCGCTGAGCAATGAACAATTGGACACCAGCGATGGCGTCCTTACCGGCTGTGCGCTTGGTATCGCTCAGACGGGTACGATTGTGCTGGATGGTGGACCCACCCAGGGACGCCGGGTGCTTACTCTGCTGCCAGATTGTCATCTCTGTGTGATAGCTGAAGAGCAGATCGTCGATCTTGTGCCCGAAGCTGTGACACGTCTGAGTAAGTCTGTCATCCAACGCAGCAGTCCTCTGACGTTTATTTCTGGTCCCTCCGCTACCTCGGATATCGAGTTGAACCGCGTTGAGGGCGTTCACGGACCCCGTACCCTGGAGGTGCTGGTGGTTCGCCAGGGGGGTCGCACGTAATTTGACAGGCGTGTAAAGAATTGTTAAGCTTGTTAATTATAGAAGTGGTCATTTTAGCAAGTTTTAAGGGTACAATACGTTTGATGCGTGTAGGCTGCAAAACATGTAGAAAAAGGGATATTGCCTTTTTCGATATACATTTGTGATATACAATGGAGCAAAGTGATATGGCAGTTCCGTCTCTCAGTACATCACGAATGACCTCTGTTTTCTCTGTTGAGGCCCATATCCAGGGCATGCTGACGTTTGAAGCTGCTCTGGCTCGTTCGGAAGCTCGGCTTGGAATTATCCCGCGGGAGGTCGCGGCTGTCATTGAGGCCAGTTGTAACGTGGAACTCTTTGATGTCGCAGCCATAGCTCGCGAGGCAGTCCTGGCTGGTACGCCTGCTATTCCCCTGGTACGGATGCTGACCGCACGAGTTGAGGGAGAGGCGCAGAAATTCGTCCACTGGGGAGCTACGAGTCAGGACGCGATTGATACCGCTCTGATGCTTCAGTGCCGCGCTGGCCTTGACCTCCTCATAGATGATCTGTCTGGAGTGTGCGCCGCCTGCGCGACACTTGCCGAGCAGCATCGAAAGACATTGATGGTTGGTCGTACGTTGTTGCAGCAGGCCTTGCCAATCACTTTTGGTCTCAAGGCTGCCCGCTGGCTGGCGCTGGCGTTACGTCAGGTGCAGGCGCTACAGATGCAGCGAGAGCATACGCTGGCGGCGCAACTGGGTGGTGCGGCTGGCACGCTGGCCTCGTTGGGAGAGCATGGGTTGAGAGTAGTGGAACTTCTCTCTGAAGAACTGGGCTTGCCAGTGCCAGAGCTTCCCTGGCATAGTGAGCGCGACCGCGTGGCCGGAATTGCCGTCGTGCTGGGAGTTGTCGCGGGTTCAATGGCCAAGATAGCGGGAGATGTCGTTCTCCTCGCGCAAACCGAGGTTGGTGAGGTCACAGAAGGTAGCGCACCAGGCAAGGGAGGGTCGTCAGCTCTGCCGCAGAAGCAGAACCCGATCGAGTCGATCAACGCAATTGCCGCCTCGCGTCTGGCGCTTGGCATGGTCCCGGTTATTCTATCGGCGATGGCGCAGGAGCACGAACGTGCTGCCGGAGGGTGGCAGGCGGAATGGATTGCCATTCCCGACCTCTTTCGTTTCACTGCCACGGCGGTCGAGCAGGTTCGCTCTGCTATGAGCAATCTCCAGCTTGACCCTGACCGCATGGGTGCGAACCTGGATCTGACCCATGGACTCGTCATGGCTGAGTCATTAACTATGGTGCTGGCACCGCATCTGGGCAAAGCAGAAGCTCATAAAATTGTGCAAGCGGCCTGTGCATCCGCTGTAAAGTCAGGCATAAGTCTGCGTCAATCCGTCCTGGCAGAGGCACGAGTATGCTCCATACTTTCTATAGAAGAGATCGATCGTGCTCTTGATCCCGCTGAATATCTGGGGAGCACAAACGCCTTCATCGACCGCGCCCTTGCATTCTACCGGAGAGAGCAGGGCACCTGAGAAAAGTAATTTGCAGAAAGGAAACGAAAATGACCTATCACAGTGAAGTTGTAGGTAGTCTGCTCAGGCCAACCTATTTACTGGATGCCAAAAAGCACTTTGAGCAGGATCAGATCAGTGCAGCGGACTTCAAGGTCATAGAGGACCGCGCAGTAGACGAGGCGATAGCCCTGCAAGAGGCGGCAGGTATCGAAGTCATCACCGACGGCGAGATGCGCCGCTATGCGTTCTATGGACACCTTATAGATGCCCTGGAAGGTTTTGATAAGCTTGGCGGTTGGGCGATCCCCTTTCGGGACGAGGCAGGCGAAGAGCTGGTTCTCAAGCGTCCAGTCGTCGTAGAGAAGCTCAAATGGAAAAGAAGCATGTGCGCCGAGGAATGGGTCTATCTGCGCTCGCGTAAGACGCGTCCAGGGAAAGTGACCATACTCAGTGCGCAGCAAGCCGCCGCCTACTATGATCCAGAGAAATCGCAAGCGGCGTATGCGACGCGCGACGCCTATCTGTCAGACATCGTGGACTTCTCGCGCCACGAGGTGAACGAACTGATCCGTTCAGGTTGCAATTATATACAGATCGATGCCCCGCAATATGCGGCGCTGCTTGATCCACAGATGCGCGAGGGCTATCGTCAGCGCGGCAACGATCCTGATAAAATCATTGACGTCTGCATCGAGATGGACAACGCCATCATTGACAACCATCCTGGTATCACCTTTGCGATGCATATCTGCCGTGGGAACAACCAGAGTAAATTTTATGCCAGTGGAGACTATGAACCCATTGCGCGTATTTTTTCCAATACCCATTTTCAGCGCTTCCTGCTTGAGTATGACGACTCACGTTCAGGAGGGTTTGAGCCGTTGCGGCATGTACCGGAGGATCGTGTGGTCGTTCTGGGTCTGATTACCACCAAGAAGCCGCGTATGGAGACGGCGGACGAGCTACGAACCCGCATCGCAGAGGCAGCGCAGTATCTACCACTTGAGCGGCTGGCGCTCAGTCCGCAATGTGGCTTTGCATCTACTATGGAAGGAAACCATCTCACATTTGAGGATCAGCGTCAGAAGCTAGAGCTTGTCACACGTGTAGCTCGGGACGTGTGGGGAGAATAGGCTCTTACAAGTATAGGGCTTTTGCCGATTGTCTGTATCGGCCTGGCAGGTCAACCCACCCCATGGAAAGAAGAGCAGATGGCCTGTTTGGCGGAGTTTCCACCTCGTCAAACAGGCCATCTGCTCTTCTTTTTATTCTCTTTAGGATTTATCCAATAAATTCTTGCGCGAAGAGATTAACACTTTGCAATGTTATGGCATCGAGAAAGACGAGCAAGAGCTCCTGTACGCCAGCCTCTTCATATTCTGCCAGCCGTTTGCGGATCGTGTCCGGACTACCGATTATTACCGAGTTGATACGATCTCCAAGCCGCTGCAAGACTGCTGGTGGTAATGCTGTCTGCGCCTGTTCATCGGTCTCTCTAATGAGGCAGAAGCCTGTAACTGTGCGGCGAATGCTCTCGTAGTCGCGTCCGATGTTCTGACAGTGCTCCTTGATGACATGAAACTTATGCTTGATTGTCTCCATATCTCCTTCGACGTTACAGGCGTCTCCATATTGGGCGACGAGCTTCAAGGTGACCTTTTCACCACCACCACCGATGAGCATGGGAATATGCGGCTTCTGTACTCCCTTTGGCTGATTGATGGCTCCCCGTATCTGATAATATTTGCCTTCGAAGCTTGCTTCTTCTTGCGTCCACATGGCTTGAATGATCTGTACGGCCTCGCGTAAATAGCGTAGCCGCTCAGGCGCATCTGGATAATCGTAGCCATATGCCTTATATTCGTGCTCGTACCAGCCTGACCCGATGCCGAAGTTGAGCCGACCATGACTGAGTACGTCAACGGTGCTGGCCATCTTTGCTAATAAGGCGGGATTGCGATATCCGTTGCAGGTGACCATCTGCCCGATGCGTATGCGTTTTGTATCTCTTGCCAGCGCGGCTGTACTTGTCCAGCATTCGAAGGTGACCTCTTGTGAGGGTCGGGGAATTGTGTGAAAGTGATCCACCAGCCATGCTGATTCAAATCCTAGCTCGTCGGCTGCCTGCGCCACGCGTGTCATCGTCTCGTAAGCTTCGACCGGATCTTTGATACTGGCCAGGTCCATCGTCCAACCTTGAGGAAGGACCACGCCATATTTCATCGCCATAAAGTGATACCTCTTTCTATTGGCCAGACCGTTTCTGGGAGGAAGCGGTCAAGCATATTCCTGAAAAAATTAACCGGGTAATGAAATGAGCAAAACAGATTGGCGTAAAGCGTACTCTACTTGCCCTCATCAAGGCGCTGGCGGGAGGTTTTCAAGGTTCTGAAGCATGTGTTTGAGCAGGCGCATCAGAAAGGCCCGTTCGACCTCGGAGAGTCCGGCAAGCACGTGCGCCTCAAAATGGCTCATGGCCTGTGGAATGACCTGCTCAAGGGCCTGCCCCTTCATGGTCAGTTTTACAATGACCAGACGAGCGTCAGTGGGATGAGGATGTTTCTCCACGAATCCCTGGCGGGCCATCCGTTGCACTGTTCGGGTGATCGAAGGGGCTTCAACAGCCAGTCGTTCGGCTATTTCTCCTACCGTCAGACCATCGGGTGTTTGCCAGAGGAGTTCTAGGAGGTACTGCTGACCGGAGTGAACTCCAAAGCGTTGCAGTTGTTGCCCCAAAACCTCCTTGGATGTTCTTGCAAGATGCGAGAACACGTGGAGAAGCGATTCTGTGTTCATCCTTTTATTATCCAATCTTATTCGTTAGCCGGTTAAGTAGATTGAACCATATCCACTTACTCTTGTCAACTCTGTTTCAAGAGAGGCACAGGGTTTCTCAAAAGTCTTTCTTTCCCCGCCCACCCACCCGTTTTGGAGCATGGGAGGCAGCGCGACTGCGCTGCCTCCCATGCTCTTTTTTCCTGGGGAGGGGTTTGGCAAAGGCTGAGCAGCGACTTTTGCGAAACCCTGAAGAGAAGCACAGGGCTTCGCATTGGCCTGCCTGCTCAGGGCGATTGGTAGTTTTCTTTGCAAGAGACATTTGCTACCATAGGCGAGAATCTTCTGTGCAAAAATCTTTTATGTATGAAGGAAGAAGCGTTCTGATGATGAAAATTGAGCCGGTTACTTTGACGGGACGCCTGGTGCGCCTGGAGCCGTTGCGTCAGGAGCATGCAGCGGGTCTGTACGAGGCCAGCCAGGAGAACCTGGATCTGTGGCGATATATGTTGGTTCGACAACCTCGTTCAGTGGAGCGGATGGAGCAGTTAGTGACAATGACTCTCCATGCTGCGGAACGGGATATGTCTCTGCCTTTCGCGATCGTTGATCTTGTCGGTGGTCGTGTTGTTGGTGAGACGCGTTATTTGAGTGTCATGGTGGAGGATCGTGGTCTGGAGATTGGTTCGACCTGGCTGGCTCCATCGGTTCAGCGTACCGGCATCAATACTGAAAGCAAGTATTTGCTGCTAACCCATGCCTTTGAGCAACTGAGCGCGATTCGCGTGCAATTGAAAACTCATCACCTCAACCTCCGATCACAGCGAGCTATTGAACGTCTGGGTGCAGTGAAAGAGGGCGTTCTGCGCAACCTTAAGATCATGCCTGACGGTTCCTATCGTCACTCTGTTTTCTATAGCATTATCGACAGTGAGTGGCCGCAGGTCAAGACAGAACTTGAGGCGAAAATGCGCCGCAACAGCTCGGAAAAATGATCTGAGCTACTCCTGAAACACTTCAAACACGGGACAGTCATTGCGCGTCAGCAGGGCGAAGGCGGCCTGTATGATGCGTATCTGGAGGGCGCTGTCATTTGGAGCACCCAGCGGATAGCCCAATGGATAGGGGACAAAGAGTGCCCGTGGAGGGCGTACTTTCTCCGTGATCTCCTTGAGTAGCGAGAGTGAGACCGTAGTAATTCCCTGTTGCTCTATGATGCGTTGGATCAGTCCCACGGACTGATGGCACATTGGTCAGACAGGGGTGAGCAGTACTACATCAACTGCGTCGGCTTTGAGTCGGCGAGCAACCTCCGGCGCGGTCTCTTTGATCAGTTTAGAGGGCGAAACGATTGAACCCATAAAGCTATAGTGATGAGGTGCAATCTCGCCTATCTCTCCTCGTTGCTGCAACTCTCTGAGACGGTCAAGTGGAAACGCCAGGTTTTGATCCTTGAGCACACCGGTATGGTCAAAGGCCCAGCTTCGCTGATGCATCTCGATCGTTTGCGTGACGGTGTCGGCGGGCAATTCACGAAAAGAGGTGTCGCCGTTTTTTATGCTGATATCGAAGGGCGGTTGACCGGGAAGGCTGAGTCCCGCTGTGGTCACAAGCGCCACTCTACAATTCTTGAGGGGTTTTCTCAGCGGGGTCGCGATGGAAGCGAGCGGATCACCGGGACGCGGAGAGAATTTGCTGAATGGATAGCGAGCGATAAAAAGTCGCTCCATCAATGAGACATCTTTAAGTTGAGCCAAAACGATAGAACCGCCTTCAGAGACAATTGATAGGTATGCTTGAGTATGCTATGACACTGGCCAGGATAGAGTTAGTATAGCATATGACAACTCCTCCTCTGAATTTGTTGGATCAGGTGACCACAGTGTATATTACGACAATATACTATTAATACGTCTACCTGGAAAGGAATTGCCGTGAACAAGCGTCACCCGGAACAACTCTTTATCCCTTCTCAGGAGAGCGTCTACGCCATTCTCGCTTGCTACAATTTGCCGCTTACACGCTTCGAGCCTGCCGTTCGTGGTATCGAGAACCTCACGCTTTTTGTGTGGTCTGAGGGAGCAGAGTATATGCTTCGCGTGTATCCTCAGCTCAAGAAGACCTCTGACAATAGCTCTTTCCAGGACTTTCTGATGTGTGTGAAAGCGTTTGTCGTTGAACTTGATCCCTCATTGCCCGCGGGAATGAGCCATTTTGATGTGGATATCGATAATATCTTGACGGAAGATGACCGGATCACAGCTATGTTGGACTTTGATGATGCGCAGTATATGTCTCTGATTGTCTGTCCGGGATATACGCTCTGGGATGTGCTGTTCGAGGAAGGTGGCTCGCCGGAAAGGATGGCTCGTTACCTGCGTATCTATCAGGAAATTCGTCAACGCACTCAACGCGAAAAAGAGCTATTGCCTCAGGTCATCCTCTTTCGCCACTATGCGATTGCCACGTTTCGCATGCAATTTGGAGAACTCAGTCAGAGCGACTTTGAAGAGGCGCTTCAGCAAGCACAATATCTCAGGAGCAAAGAATTGCGCTTCTAAGATTGTTCAATGCTCATAAAGAATAGGATGTTTATGCGTTTTTCCATTATTATGCCGGTCCTGAACGAAGAAAGTGTCCTTGAAGAGCAGCTTTGTCAGTTCAAGCGTATCAGTGCTGCTCATGATTGTGAATTGTTGCTAGTCGATGGCGGAAGCATGGATCGGACTGTTTCTATTGCTCTGCGCTTTGGACAGGTTATCCATGCGCCACGTGGACGCGCTGTCCAGATGAACAGAGGGGCCGCAGCCGCTTCAGGCGAGATCTTTCTTTTTCTGCATGCTGATACTCTTTTACCCGAGGGCGCATTTGACTCTATCGAACAGGTTTGCACCTCTCCTCAAGTTGTGGGCGGCGCGTTTTGTCTCAGGTTTGACAGTGAAAAGCTGGCCTATCGCCTGGTCGCCTTTACGACAAATCTACGCTCGCGCTGGCGTGGTATTTTCACAGGGGATCAGGCGTATTTTGTGCGTGCGGAGAGCTTTAAGACGATTGGTGGTTTTCCTGTAATCGCCTTGATGGAAGACCTGGAGATTATCACACGTCTGCGCCAGATTGGTCGAGTGGTCCTGTTGCCACAGACGGTCACAACCTCAGCACGTCGCCATCAGAAGGTCGGACTGGCTCGGAGCGTACTGTTTATGTGGTACCTGCGCACACTGTACCAATGTGGCGTTTCACCAGAGCAGTTGCAGCGCAAATACCTGGATATACGCTGACCCCTGCCCCAGAATCATGAACGCGATCCGTTGTGATAAGATGTCAGCACGGATCGGACTTCGCGTGTAAATCTCTGGTTTTCTCGACGTGAAGGATTAGAGAATAGGTTGCTGACATCGCTATATATGGGAGAAACAGTATGCTCAATACATCCTTGACAGGAGCCAGGAAAAACGAGCGCGGTGCGCTTCAGGCGTATGTTCTGATGGCTCTGGGACTCCTCCTCCTCCTTGGGGCATTTTTTCTGCATCTAAACGCGTTTTCTAATCCTGTGGGACTTTTTACCCTCGGACTTGGTCTCCTGGTCTCTGTGGTGTTTAATCCTACCAGACTGGCAATACCTGGTGTGATTTTTACGCTGGTGGGTGCGGCAATTTTTATTGCCTACAAACCGCTCATTCCCTATGACAACGGTCTGGTCGTTATTGTGATTGGCCTGGCTCTGCTCATCATCGCGCTGCTGACCAGACGTGGCTACATCGGCGGCGGCGCTGCCTCTCCGGGCCTGCTTGTGCTTCTGGTGGGATTTTTTCTGTATCCTCCAACGGGTCAGGCTGCTACAATGCTGCTTGCTCCCTTTATTCTCTCCCTCTGGTTTCCAGGGATCGCGCTGTTTCTGCTGGGTCTGATCTACTGGTTTTTAAGTTTCAGGCAGACAAAAAGAGTCCTGTAACCATGAAGAACGGTGATCATTCAACTCCTATGGATGAGGTAACGAGAGAGCCTTTGCGCCGTCTGGTCTTTGTCGATACTGATATTGGGGATGATATCGACGATGCGCTGGCGCTGGCGCTGCTTTTATGCTCACCTGAAGTCGAGGTGGTTGGTGTTTCGACGGTCTTTGGGGATACCACTCTGCGTGCTCGTCTGGCGGCGCATCTTCTCCAGGTCTTTGGCCATCCTGAGGTGCCGGTGGCGGCGGGTCAGTCCATGCCTTTGCAGTTCCGACATCGTCCCTCCGGCGTGTGCCAGGCTGCGCTTCTCAAGGCTGATCAGACGTACTCACTGAGTTCACTGAGTGGACCAGAGTTGTTGGTTCAAACTGCACGGACCTATCCTGGTCTCTTGACGCTTCTCTGTCTGGGTCCCTTGACAAATGTGGCGCTGGCACTTCAGCAGGAGCCAGCCCTGGGATCACTGGTACAGCAGGTGTTTGTCATGGGAGGGTCCAGTCGCATGTACTGGCCGGACTGGAACGTGCGCAGTGATGCGCGAGCCGCGCAACATGTTCTGGCGGCGCATTTCCCGCTGACCATGGTTGGATTGAACATAACCTCGCACTGGCATCTGAGAGCCGCTGATGTCGAGCGTCTGAACGCTGCCGGTGATACACGTCTGCATCTGCTCGCGCAACTGATAGCAGCCTGGCAAAGAGATCAGCCGTTGTGGCGCTCAAAACTGCCTGGACTGCACGATCCGCTCACCGCGACCGCCTTTTGTATGCCTCAGTTTTTTCGTTTTGCTCCACTTGCGATGCATATTCTTACCAGAGGACCGCTGTCCGGTTGGACCATTCCGCGCTGGTTGGCTGGACCCACAGTTCGTACCGCACTTGCTGTAGAAGGTGTTCAGGCACGTGCCTGGATGCTCCAGCGCTGGTTTTCTGAAGTGTAACTCCTCTTTCATTTCCCTTAATAGAGTAATGTATAATGAAAGAACTTGCTCTGAAGAGAAGACGCCCATCTGCTCTTCCAGTCCTCCGCTTCATTTCTGCCAGTGCGCCGGTAGTAAGGAGATTTTCATGAGTAAATCTGCGCCCCATCGTAGACTTCCCGTTGTAGGACAGTCGCTCATATCAGGACAATTGCCCACATTCATGAGTTCTGATCCGCCGGAACTTCAACTGGAGGCACTTGATACGCTCTGGTTGCAGGTCACAGGGACGCTCTGCAATATTGCCTGTCGCCATTGTTTCATCTCCTGTGGTCCAAAGAATCACCAGCACGAAATGATGAGTGTTCAACAGGTACGCTCGGCTCTGGACGAGGCGTACCGTCAGGGGACACGCGAATACTATTTTACAGGTGGCGAACCCTTTCTTCATCCAGCTATCCAGGAGTTGATCACTATGACCTTGCAGCAAGGACCGCTCACGATCCTGACGAATGGTATGTTGATCGATGACGCCATGGCCGCATGGCTTGGTGAGACTTTTCGGACCGCTCTCTATTCGCTGGATCTGCGCGTGAGCCTTGACGGCTATACCGCCAGGGACAACGATAGTGTGCGTGGCAAAGGCACTTTTCAGCGTATTCTGGCGGGGATTCAGCTTCTGGTCAGGCATAGTCTGAATCCCGTGATCACCGTGACCGAAGTGCGTCCTGAAATGGGACAGCCCGCTGAGCGGGCAGCTTTTCTGCGCTTCCTGAGTGAGCTGGGTCTGAGCAAGCCGCGCCTCAAGTTTCTCGTGCCCTTTCTCATTGGACGAGAGGAGAGGCGCACACGTGGCTATAGTAGTGAAGAACTGTTGCACGTAGGGGATCTCCATGTCGGCGAAGAACAAAAGCTCCAGTGCAGTAGTTGTCGTATGGTCACAGATGACGGCGTCTATCCCTGTCCGCTTCTGATCAATATTCCAGAGGCGAAGATGGGCGAGACCCTGGCTGACGGTTTGACTTCTATTCAACTAGCCTGGCAGCCTTGCTACACCTGTCATATCTTCGGCGTGACTTGTCGTACCTGAGCAAAATGCATCGTGCGTGCTTCGTCAAGTGTGCCGTAAAAAGAATGGATAGTCAATGGATGCCATAAAGGACAGTTACTCGATTGCGGTTTTTGGTGGATGCTACAACAACTATTTAGCTTTGCAGAGTACGCTGGAGGACGCTCGCAGGCGTGGGGCCAGCGCTATCTATTGCCTGGGAGATATGGGAGGTTTTGGACCATATCCCGATCGCGTATTTCCGTTGCTGTGGGAGTACAATGTGGTTTGTTTACAGGGCAACTACGATCATAGCATTGGCAACCGTTTGACGGATTGTGCCTGTGGCTATACGGACCCGCGTGATAACTATTACGCGCAAATCAGCTATGACTATACTCTGGCTCATACGGCGGATCACTATAAGGATTGGCTGCGTACTTTGCAGCCACACATGCGCCTGACCCTGGGCGGTCAACGTCTGCTGCTAGTGCATGGCTCACCTCGACGCGTCAACGAATTTCTCTGGGAATCGACGACTCCTGAACCCTTTTTAAACAAGCTTTTTACCGACTATGACGCTGACATCATCCTCTGCACCCATACGGGCATCCACTGGCAGCGTCAACTCTCGTCTGGACGTCTCCTGGTCAACGTGGGCGCGATTGGACGTCCCCCCAACAACGGACAAACGACTGTCTGGTACGCCCTGCTCACCGTTCAGCCCACGAGTAATCAGGTTACATGCGAGTTGCTGCCGGTGGTGTATGACTACGAACGTCTGGCTCATGATATGCGCCAGGAGGAGCTGCCAGAGGAGTTTATCGAGACTATTCTGACTGGCTGGTGGACAACCTGCCTGGAGATTTTGCCCGCTCGCGAACGCTCCAAAGGCCAGTTTTGAGCCTTCCTAAAAAGACCTGGGCATGCGTGCAAGCGTCACATGCTCCTTGATAAAGCTGAGTGCATAGAGTGATGAGACTGCTGCCGCGTACCTGTGATAGCTATCATCTTTCTCTGTATCAGCATAATCTGAAACGCCCTTCACCAGCAGCGAATGTATGCCAGGAAACTCTGCGACTGTACGATAAAAAGTCGCGCCCTCCATGTCAATAGACAGAGCATTGCGTACCGGTATCTGTATCTCTTTGAAAGGGGCATCACACCGCACCGCATGACCCGAAGCCATTGGCGCAATATGACATCTGGACTTTACGGGGTCCAGATGGGGGAAAATCTCACGCCCGTATTGCATCCTTTGGACGACTTGTGGATGAACGAGTTTGAGATCTGCTGTAAGAAGCGGCTGTGAGCCTTGTTGTAGTTGAAAGACAATTTCGCGCCACGCGGGAGCAAAGCGCCCCATTTCATCCAGTGGAATAGAGTCAACAGCAGGAGTCAGTGGCTTCAGCAGCTTGCTCAACAGCCAGTCACGTTGCTGAAGCTTCGAGGGAGGACGAGGAATGCGCATAACATCCGTTTCCCACGAGCGAAAAGTGCGAACTTCGTGCAGGGTATGTAAATCCATAGACCAGCTAGTTGTATCGAGAAAGTGATCGGTCTGGCCCTCTTTATTTCTGACAAACTTGCCGGTTTCATAGAGAAAAGCTCTATCAGCCACGACCAGGTCACCCAACTCGACTTTTGCCCTGTCCCCAGCACAGATGCCAACCATAGCAGCCAGGCGAGGTTGAAAGGCTTTTAAGAGAGGTTTGACGTGTAGACCGATCTCCTCAGGTCCATTATATGGCGGATAGGAGACATGGATGCGCAGTGACTCACCCACATTATTCTGGATTGTAGCGCTATAGTAGGTTTGTTTGTCTTCGACATTGACCTCTGCTGTAAATCGTGTCTGGCAGATCTGCTCTGTCATTTCTTTAAAGGCATCAACCTCTTCAGGGAGCGCACAGACAATGCAGACATCAGCCAGCGTTTCAGCAGGTGGGCGGACAACAGGTGCAATCTGTGGCGTGTTCGGCTGAATGATCGATATTGGGGTTGGAGGGCTGGTTCGATCCAATTTCCAGCTAATTGGTAAGGGAGGCGTTTTCCCATTGACATAGCGCCAGCCTACCCCCAATCTGCGTGCTGTCACCACCTCATATGCGATCTTTCCCTCGACTGTTGTAAGACCTCGCGGTACCCGCAGAACGATCAAGGCATGTTTACAGCCCGGCAGGACCTCATCTTGCAGCGCGTTGCTACTGTATAGCCAGTAAAAGATGCGTTCGCCCTCTCCAAGTGCCGTAATTGAGGGATGCAAAGAAGTAAATTGTATCTCCCGACTAATCTGGCCCAGATTGGTTTCGATTTCCCCGAATTTGAGTTGTGGAGAGAGCACAAAGCCTCGCGTCTCATCTATTGGAACTGTGACATTTTTAGGAAAGAGATCGAAGGCCGTTGTCTGAGGATGAGTGAGTTCTACAAAAAACGTAACCTTCTGATACTTCCTATTCTCATATGTTGGATGTAAATTAAAGGGGATATAAATGAAATAGAAATCCCAAAGGGGATCGTTTTCATAGTTGGGCGAGGGAAGAGGAGAGATACGTGTGCTGGAGGGGTCAAACGTTATTTTCCCAATCAACTCCTGAGTAATCCCTCGTTCTTGCCACCAATCGCCTTTGCTTGTGGTGTCATCGCCGGTGGCGATATCAAAGATGAAAGATTCACTGGATTCTTTTAAAAATTCATTACTAAATAATAGATCGTCTTTCATATTCTCTACTCCCTGAAATGAGGTCTCGCTTTTTCTCTCAAAGGATAACATGTTTTCCTTTATCTAATCAAGGAAAATCACAATATACACTATATCAATTACTATTACTATTTACCTAGGTGCTTGCCAATTTGGAGCAAATCAAATATAGTATGGTTGAAAGTATCGCTATCCCAATAGGACAGGGTTCTCAATCGTATCGCACGAATTTGTATGTTTAAATACGTTAATTTTTCATGTTATTCGTTCTAAAAAACTTAGAGGTCAGGCAACAATGGAGATGAACCCTGGAAAGACATATGATGTACGTGCGCTTTTTGTCGGTATCGATCGCTATAAAGACACAAGGCTCAATCCTTTGCGTTTTGCCAGCCATGATGCTGAAGAGATGGCTGCGATGGCGGCGTGCGCAGAACCGTTTCGTCTCGGCAGGCATTGCTACACATACACTAATGAGCGGGCGATGCGCTCCACAGTTTTGGAGGCCATGAAACACGTATTCCCAACGAATTTGCCATTTGACAGTCAGACGCTGGCGCTTTTCTTCTTCTCTGGTCATGGGCTGAAGGATCCTCACAGTGAGAAGATCTACCTGGCCTGTTCCAATGTCGATATGGCCGATCCGGCCTATGGTGGCATCAGTCTCAACGAGTTGCACGATTATCTGCATAATTCCAGTGCTGGATATTCGATTATTATCTGTGATGCTTGCTTTGTAGGTGGACTGACTGATCCTACAAAATTTGAGTATCTTACGCCAGCAGAACTGGCTCTGCGCTCTCTGAACGTGCTCTATGGGAAGGATGATAAAAATGGTGGTATTTTTATGTCCTGCCGAAGCAATCAGAAGTCACATGAGGACGAGAATAAGCAGCATGGCATTTATACGTATGAGATTCTGCGCGGCTGGCGAGATGGAGAGGCACGCAATGCAAATGGAGTTGTCACACTTACCAGTCTGAGAGGCTATCTGGAAGATAGCTTTGCGAACTATCGTGAGCAAACTCCCAAGGCCAATCTTTTTGGGAGCAAGCCAATTGAGCTCTGGCGCAGTGAACCACGTGTGTCGGGAACTCCGACACAACATGAGCCACTGCCAAAACCGCGTGCACTCATGGATGTCGGTGGACGTAGTGAGATCTACATGGCATCAGCGCATATGCAATCTCCTATCTCTCGTCAGTCGAGAAAAGATATGCGTGGACGGTTCAAGTCTCTCGGCCAATTTATCAAATCGCGCCCTATTCCTATTGTTCTGATTGTACTCAGTTTGCTGGCATGTGTGCTCAGCCCTATCATAGTGACGCCTCTCCGATCTGTTTTGTTTGGAACCATTTTTGTTCTGGGCCTCATCTTCTCTTTGGGAGGCTTTTTATTCGGTCGTGTGTTTGGAGTGTTTCTTGCTATTATTCAATTGTCGCTTCTAGCAGGCTTTACCTATAAGTATTTCCATTGGGGGAGTAGCATGCAACTACTAAGCACACCTCTTGGTTTCGTTGCGGGTCTGGAATGGATATTCTGGCTGCTCTTTGCCTGCGAGATGTTGATTGTTGTACTCCTGACCCTGAATGCAATGATGCTTTAATGAGAAGTTCTGGTTAGAGATTGCAAGTATAGGATGGAGAATACCTGTGCCAACTACTGCTGTGGGTATCGATTTGGGCACTACTTACTCAGCTATTGCGATTGTCGGGGAAGATGGCCGTGCGCGTGCTATTCCTAACGCCGAGGGCGCACTAACGACTCCCTCTGTCGCGCTCTATGATGGCAGCACATTTCTCATTGGACAGGTTGCCCTGAGCCGTATTCAATATGCTCAAGGTGAGGAGCATAAGCGCTTTTCAAATAGCCTGATCCGCAGCGTAAAACGTATGATGGGGAATCCTCCAGCCAGGGGACTGGTCTCCAACGGACGATCCACAACCCCTATTGAGGTTTCTGCCGCCATCCTTGCGAAGCTGGCTCGCGATGCTTCCGCTCACCTGGGCTTTGGAGTACGCGATGTTGTCATTACCGTGCCAGCTCATTTTGGTGACAAAGAGCGCCATCACACCCTTCAGGCAGCTGAAATGGCTGGTTTGCATGTGCTGAAGATGATCAATGAGCCGAGTGCTGCGGCCCTGACCTACGCTCAGGAAAAACAATCTCAGCCGGGACTGGCGTTGGTCTTCGACCTCGGCGGCGGTACTTTCGATGCGACTATCTTAGAACTGGCGGAGAATGAGGCGCACGTTCTGGGCACACAGGGGATTGAGGAACTGGGCGGCGTCAACTTCACGAATAGTCTGGCCGAATTACTTCAACAGCGTTATCGCAGTCAGATCGGAACTCCTTTTCCCACTGATCATCTCTCGCTGGACCGTCTGGTCGCGGCGGCGGAGAGTGCCAAGTGTGCATTGAGTGAGCAGAGTACAACGCGTGTGCAGCTCGCGCCTGTTCAGGGCGTGATTGCTGAGATTGAGGTTACACAGTCACAATTTGAGGATTTGATCGAGCTTTTTGTCATCCAACTTCAGGGAGCCGTAGAACTGGCGCTGGACAGAGTTCACAAAACTCCTGGAGAGGTCAACCGTGTGCTGCTCTGTGGAGGCTCCGCGCGAATTCCTGCTATCCAGTCTATGCTCACCGACCTGTTTGGCTATCCATCAGAACAGGTGCTTGATCTTGATCTGAGCGTGGCCCAGGGAGCCGCCTACGAGGCGTTTAACTGTCAGCGTCAGGCGCAGCATCAAACGGCAGGCCTCCAGGTTGTTGATTGCGTGAGTTACGCGGTTGGCTTGGCAGTGGTAGACAGGGAGGGAACACAGTGGACGAAACTGGTTATGCTGCACCAGGGCGATCCGCTGAACTCCTGGTGCGCTCCTTTCACTGTTCGTGTCTTTGGGTCAATCGAGCACTTCAAACCTGTTGCTATCTACAAAGGTGAGGGATTACATATAGACCCTGAAGATTTGCTGGGCGAAATTCCTCTGATACTTCCCCCTGGCACTCTCCCGGGTTCGCTGGCAACTATCCGCATGATGCAGGATCAGGATGGGCTGATTCAGGTGCAGCTCTTGTTGAATGAGAGAGAGTTACCCGGTGTGCTTCGTCGAGTGTAGGTCGTTGGGATTTCCATCAGAGAAAGGATCGTCTTCATGTTAGAGAATACGGATACTATTAATAAAGCAACTCGTCAACAACAGTCATTTCTTTTATCTGAAAAGCCTGAAACACTCGAAGCGAGATTCTTCGGGCTGCACGTTCATCAGGTGCCCATAGGTGAGAGATGGTTGATCTATAAGGATGGTGCGCTGATAGATCAATTGAATCCAGGTCGTCATCGGTGGTGGGGAGAATTTTTTCATAAGTGGGAAACCCAGCGCGTTGATACGCGGATCAAATTGATGGATCATAACGCTGTTGGCCGGATAAGGGGTCCATTGGTGCCTCAAGATGCCTCCAGAACTGCCGACGCCAGTGGCACGAACCTGGCATGTGAGGTCAAAGCCTCGCTTAGATTCTCTGTCCAGCTCAAAAATGTTGAGACTTTTTTGCAATTTACTGAACCAGTCTCTGTTTTTCACGCCGCGCTCCACGATCTGGTCATTGAGTACATCTCTCAACTGCCCTATGATCAGTACGGTAATTGGGCGACAACGCTGCGTGACAATGTACGCAGTGCTCTTCTGGGGGGACGCTATAATGTTGAGCAGCGCATCGGTTTGAATATTACAGATGTGTTCGTGGTCAAATTTGAACCCAGCACTACCCATGATCGCCAGATACTGGCGATGTATCAGTTGATTGAGCGTGGTAAACGTGAACTGGTTGAGGCTATGGATAACCGAAAACGCGATATAGAGACCGCCAATTCTTTTGCAGAGCAAGGGGCTGTGCTCGGTATCGCGCCATCTATCCTCAAACTCCAGGATAGTCCCATTGGGAAGGCGCTGATCGAGCAAGACGCGAAGTTGCGCGAGCTTATTATTGCCTCAGGTTTGAACCCTGGTGTTAACATTCAGCCGCTCCAGGAAAACCCTTATCAGGTGCAAGGATATCAGCCAGCCAGCAATGTCTATCTCACTCAGCCTGCCGCCAATGTTGCTCAGATTGGACCCTCGGCTCAAACGCCATTTCAGCCACAGGGACCAAACTCTGGCTCGCTTCCTCCTTATGGGAACGAGATTACAGGCACACTTATAAGGGGAACGGGTCAGACAGGTCCAATCTCGCCCTCCTCTGCTGGTCAATCATCTGGCATGCCAACATCCTCATCTGGCTGGAACACTTCTGAGGTAACGCAGGCACAGACGTTCAGTTCTGCTCCTCAGCCTTCTGGCGCATTCGAGACTTCCGATATGCTGGCCGTTGATGAAACGCGTCAGTCGGTCGAACTGGATGCACTGACAAAGGCGGAATTTAATGTTGCAGGCAGAGGTCAGATCAACAGTGCCACAAATGAATGGACATTGATGGTCTATAAACGGCGTCCGGTTGGTATTCTGACCATCGCTTTCACCTGTCCTCCTGGCTATCCAAATAAAGCTCCACTCGTTCAGGTAAGAACGTCGGCCAGTAGTGGATATAGTTCTCCCCAGCCAAATAGCATTCATAACTGGCTGGCCCATCATTTATTGGTAGATGTAGCCCAGGAAATCCTGAATTCGACCCCTTGATAGGCGGAGAGAGAAGATGCAACTGCCACAACCCTATCTTCATACCTCAGGCCGTACATATGCGCTGGTTGATCGTCCGCAGATGTTCCCGCGTGAGGGATTGGTTACTGATACTATTTTTGGGTATCATACCATCTGGGCGGCTGAAGTGCCTTTCATTCCCGCACATGTGGGAAGAGAAGATCGCTCCTTTGATGCCGAAGCAACTAATCGCGTCAGCCGCAACTTGCAGAGGCAAATACGGTTTCTCTATGATCTGGCGCAATCTCAGGAGCTTTTGACGACCTTTGAGCTTCGTCTGATCGCTCGACCCGGTGCCAGCGGACTGGCCAGGGTGGCGATTGGGTTTCTGGGAAAAGTTTTTCATCCTGACGAAGGCATATCCCGCCAGGCCGCCCTGCACCTGTGGGATAAGTTTAGTGCTGTTTTTCCTCGTGAGGACCCTTTTTCTTATCCACTTATCCCGATTGAGTACCTGGATAAGTCTATCACTGCCGAAACGCACAGCTTTCAGGAATGGTTTGAGCCGCTGCCATTTGCGCAATTTACACAGCCTCAGTGCATCGTTGAGTTGCGCAAACACGAAGATTGGCCTACTGTTCGCGATGTTGGTGGGGTTCTGCATACTCGTGACTATATACCTCACAACTTTGCTCCTGCACTCGATTACTCGGCCATGGCTCGTTTGTTTGAGACGTTAGCACGACAAAGCCAGCCCTGCGTCGTTGCCATTACCTTGCGCCCCCAGAGGCTTACTGATCAGGAGATCCTTATCCTGAATGAACTGGCTGGTTGGTACAAACAGGCCTCTCTTGGAGATGTGCAACTCAATAATCCGCTTGCTGATGTCTATCGACGGCATTTTCGAGATGATATCTTTGTGGCCTATCTGCGTGAGCGGGCTGTGCTAGGGAAGAAAGTCTACGAAGATCTCGTGCATGAGCAACAGAGTCTTTTTCTGGTGCGTCTGCAAGTGATTGGCCAACCTGTGGCTCAGGATGATCTGATTGAAGCACTCGGTTCAGAGATTATGGCTAACGCAAGTAGCGCCTATCCCAGTCACTGGGCACGAGCTATAGCGCGGGAAGATGAGTGGCGCTGGGCACTCTTTAATTTCCAGTGGCTAGAATTTGCTCGCTGGGGCATTTCTCCCCTGGTTCAACAGGATCGGCGCATTCTGCGTTTGCGCCAGTTGGCGACGGTTTCCGAGGCTGCCGGAGCGTTTCGTCTACCGATTGCGCCCGGTGCTGGTGGTATAGCCGGAACGACCATCCGTGATGAACCTTTTTCATTGTCCACGGATAATGCTCCCTCAATAGACCAGGGAATTGCACTCGGCTGGCTGACAGATCGAGGCGTGCCACTCACAGCGCCTGCGACTATAGCGGTAGAGACGCTTTCCGAGCTGGTGCTTTTGTTGGGAGAGATAGGATCGGCATCTATGCAGACCTTGCTCCATCTTGGTCAGGGCTCACAGCGCAGTGGTTGTCCCTGGGTCCATTTTACAGATTCTATGGAGCAGGCTACTTTTCTGGCTGAAGCATTTCATGCACCACATATCCAGCTTGATGAACTGGACGTGAACTCTCAGGCAAAGAAGCTTCAAATAAACCCTTTACTGCCACCTGTTGGCGTTCGCTCGCTCAAATTTCAAGATGCCCTGTTGCGTATATTGACAACCGTTTTTCAGCTAGACACTGCATCCAGTCTGGTGTTACGCCAGATTCTGAATGAAGTCTACCTGGCATCTGGTTGGATCGATATTGAACGTGGACAGCCTCTCTCGCCAGGTGATCTGGCCCTGCATATTGAGCAAACGGCAAGACAGCACTCGCCATCTCGCGAAATTGCTAACAGACTCCAGAGTTCCTGTGCGCTTCCGCTGCGAGACCTGGAAATTACCGCTGGCCCTCTTTTCGAGGGGGCCGAACAGTCCACCTATGCGCCGGATGGAATTGTAATCATTAGCACAGGTTGGTCAGGAAGCGATAGTCGTAATCTTTTCCTCCGTGGCAGTTTCTGGAACTGGTTCTCCCTGGCATTGGCAACCATGCCTGTCGTCAATGCTCAGCGTGGCCTGCTCAGCCTGGAAAGTGCTCATCTTTTTCTTGGGCGATCAACCTCTTCTCAGACGACCGGAGCGACCATGGGTCAGCTTGTCCAACAGAATATCTCGCAGAAAATAGGGATGCTACTGATCGATGATCGGGCTGATCTGCTCGACGAGTCCATTTTACAGCGTTCCTCATTGACCCTGGTTGCCCATCAGAGCCATCCTGCATCGCTGGAACAGACGGCAACTTTCCTGGGTCTTTCGACTCGCCAAAGGGCGAGGATGATTCATTTACAAAAAGATGAAATCTTGCTTGTACCGCGAGGCTCTACAGCACTCCTCGTGAAGCTTTAATGCACATCTGATAGGTAGATGGAGGAAAAGAGAGATTATGCCTGAATTTGGGGGATTGCAGATAGAGCCTCGTTGCGTCAGATGTAATAAACTGACCACGGCTGATACTACGCTCTATGAAATGCAAAATCATCGCTATATTTGCGATTTGTGCAGTCAGAAGGCTGAGCAGGAGGGCAAGCGTATCTCCTGGGCAAATAGTGCGCAGGTTCCTATGGGTCAGGTTAACGCAACTCGAACGCCTGTCAGCGCAGAGGACGTGCCCGTTCGTCCTACTACTCGGCCTCTGCGCACCGGTTCGTTAAAGCGCAACCTGCCTGCTGATAGCCTCTTTGCGGTTATGGAGATCCCGCTTGATACGCCTCTGCCAGAGATTAGAGAGGTCTTGCGCAAACAGATGAGAATCTGGGCTATGAAGACGAGCGATCCCTCCTATAAGCAGATGATCACTCGTCTGCGTGAGTATCAGGGACAGATTCAGGACGATATCGCTTTTGAAGCCATGCGTGAGAAATTGCAGGAAATGGTGCGGGGACAGACTGGAGCAATTTCTGTGGGCGGACGTGTGGTTATGACTGCCAGGGAGTTTCGCAACGCTTGCGAGGAACTTAGCAATGGGTGGGATGATGGAGTACGTTACTTGCGCACTGGTGAACTCTGGCAGTGGATACTCTATCGATTGAACGATCGGGTTCTTTCAAAAGAGGCACAGGGATACCAGAAATGGCAAGTGTCTGATTTTCGGGCGCTGAACGGAATGCTCTATTGCCTTGATGCCGCTCGTCCCTTCCGTTTTTATAGGGGGGAAGCCTGGGAAGATGTGCAAAGGATTCCCACTGCTCACACACCTCAGGATCTGGCACAGACCTGTGATGCTCATTGGAAGAACGCGGAGTATCATCTCTATAAAGGCTCTATGGTTTTCTGGTTGGAACACTCGCAGAAGATCAGAGATCTGCAAAAGTATTATACTGATGCAATTGTCGGATATGAGACCGACGTGCGCGGTCGGGATCAGGGTGTTGGTCTGGAACTGTTGCTAGAGCATGCGTTTCCAGCGTTACCAAAGCCTGAACTGGTCGTAACATTCGACGGGCAGGCCAACGGTTACACTCTGAAAGAATGGGATCGTGAGATAGATCATGTACCTGTGCCTATCACTATTACCAATACGACGCGTGGATATGTTAGCGCCTCTCTGGCTTTGAGAAGTAAGGAGAATGTCAGAGGAGTGCGCTGGCTCTCCCTTTCTCATGATCCCCAGTTCGTACAAGGCGCTTCTGGCGAAAAACAGGTTGCCAGGGAAAATCTCTATCTCTATCATCTAGATGAACTGAAAAGGAACGCCACTTATAAATATTCGTTACTTTTGTCAGTTCGTCAGGAATTTGGACGGCCACCTCGAACTCAGCAGTTTCCAGTGGTGCTCACACCAATGCATTTTTATCAGGGATTGCGCGGGAAACTCAATATCTTCGGCCTTCGTGGGGGTCTATTTGGTCTTCTCTGGCATTTCGCGAGTGCTGCCCTTCTGGCGTTGCTCTTTTACCAACTTATTCAGAAGCTGGTTCCTCAATCTTTCTACTCTTTATCGTCCGATATTACCTTCAATACAATTATGCAAGATCTTGGCAATGGTGTGCTCTATGTAATGGGATTTCTACAAGAAAAATTTGTGCTGATTACAGCGGGCATAACAGGTTTTATTGGCTTCTGGCTCGGTCGGAAGAAAGGGCACAAAAACTATACAGCTGTGCAGGGTGCTCGTAGCCTGATCGGGCGGGGTTTCTGGTTTTCACTGCTCTTTGCTCTTATCCTGGTTTTCTGGGATCAGGGAGTCACTCTGCTTGGTCAGATCGGTAATCTCTCTGCAAATATGCAGATCTTGAGTGTCATTTTTGTTATTGGGGCCAGTGTTGCCATCTGGCTGCTCATTTTTCTGATCGTGCTTCTCGTGGCCGGACTACGCTCACTGCTGGAGAGCGTTGTACGCGCTCGTTATGCGTCCTTATTACTGCCGCAAGGGAGGGCTTGAAATGGGCAAAGCAGATCATTTAGAAGAATTTCTAGACTACTACGAATATCTTAACTTACCACAGGATGCTTCAATTGAGGGGATCCAGGTTGCCTTTGATGAGTTAGTTATCAGCACCCAGATGCGGCTCAATAATTCACTCACCGCCAATCAGGCGCTCTACGTCCACAACATTGTTGAACCTGCTATTCGCCGTGATCTGCTTTCTGGTCAGGAGGCGCGTGCGAACTATGATCGGCAACTACTCGCCTATCAAGAGTACCAGAATCAACGTGGTGATTTGGCTGACGAGGAGGGGCTGGATGACTTCCTGGAGCAGCCTTTCTTTTTTGATCCGTTCAAGTTTGACGTAGAGACTCCTGCGAATACTCTGCGCGAGATTGCGTTGAAAATGGATGAGGAGTGGTCTCAGTCTTGTAAGTGGCTGACCAGTACAACCGATGATGTGCATATTTTCCAGGGCTTTCTCTTGCATAGCGCTGGGAGACCAGGTCTGGTCAAGCGCGTCGAGCCAATTATTCAAGCTGTCAGCGGAAAAGGTCAGAGACCCATGGGGATCAACGAAGCTGTTGAGCGCTGCATCATGCTCTTTAATCCTGAGAATGAGCGACCGCTGGTAAGTATCCACAATGCAACATTTGATGGGAGGATCTGGCAGGTTGGCGATTTTATTGTGGATGTTCCGGCCCAAAGCGAACTGATACTCGGGCATGATGGTCTGCGAGGGTGCGTTTTTGGAACTATTGAGAGTAGGACGGCCTGGGTAACGTTTGCCAGAAATGCTACCAAAGTTGGTTTTTCACTTATGCCGGAGGGAACTGATCCACTGATTGGTCTTTCGGAGATAAAAATACCGCTCTTTTTTCGGTTGAATGAGAGCCGTTTTGCTCCTAATACCGACTACCAGGCTGAACTTCTTATTCGCCAGGAGAATCATCAGCCGGTACGTACAATCTCACTGTTTATTACGCTACACGTTCTTCCTACTCCGCCGCGTGTCCTTTTCAATCCTCCGGCCACCCTTCAGCAGCCGATTTGGGTCGGCGTGGCCCGACAGGGAGAGCCAGTGATTGCATATGTCACTGCCACTAATCGCGCAGGCGATCAGGCACTCGTTCCGCTCTCCGGTCAGATTACGACGAGCGATCCTGCGGCCAGCACGGAGCCCCAGATTTTCCAGCACGAAAGTCAGATCGCGTTGAGTGTTGATACTGGAAAACGTCCGCGTGGACAGAAGTATGGAGTTGTCTTTCAGATTGATTACGGAGCGACTCCTGGTGTGTTGGGTCCGAAAACACTGCATCTAACGGGAGAGATTGTGCCTACTCCCTGGCAGAGTATGCAGCGATTAGGGGTGACAAGTAAACGGGTAGGGATGGGTATACTTGGTCTGTCTGCTGGCTCTATCCTGCTTACTATCCTGGGAGCTATTCTGAGTGGTGTGGGAATGAATGCGTGGCTCTTGTTCGTGTGCACTCCGGCGATCTTTGGATGGCCAATCTATTTGATCTGGAAAATTCTGCTGGCTCATCGTCGCATCGCACGTGAGACTCCTTCTGCTCTGGAAAAGCTCTCATCTTGGATAGTTTGGGGCATACCCACTGTTGTGGGTCTTTGTCTTTTTCTGCTCTGTGCTACAATCGGGGGTTGGAGCATAGGGGTCAGTGTGCTCATTGGCGGTCTGTTAGGAGGTCTCTTGGGCTTTGTGGCAGATGGCGTTCTAACCAGACGGCCACAAGATATAGTGGCCGTTTGATAGCGGTGATGCCTACGGCATTGCAAAGCAAAAAATTAGCGTGCTTTGCTGTTCCGTCTCATCACAAACCAGACAGGTATAAGTAGACAGCCGATGATCAGCAGGTATCCCCCGATCGTCGCTATTGTGACTACCAGCGAGGTCTGTTGTGGGGTAGTGCCGAGTACAGGGGGATAGAGACCAGTGATAATAAAGTGAGGTCCGCCCCCGACATCGATTGTTTGCACAATCTGCCGACCAGGGATATCCAGCATGGCAACCTGGCCCGTACTGAGGGCAATAAAGCCAAACTGTCCATCGCTGGTAATAGCCACCGACTCCGGGGTGGCGTTCAGAGCGTAGACATGCGTTGGCTCGCGTTGTCCCGTGGTCGCTGAGAGCGTTGGGGGCGTGATCACATCAAGCTGTCGGTGCAGGCTATCAGGCACATAGACCTCCCCGGTCGTCTCATTGAAATCCATTGTTCCAAATTGACTGTTACTGAGAAGATGGCGAATTGTATGCGAATCAATGTTGACTGCATCCAGATCGCCCTGGAGCGTGGTGACATATACCCAGGAACCACCCACTGGTATGCACAGATAGCGGGGACCGCCGGACAGCGGAATAGTTGCCAGTTCTTTTCTGGTCTGGGTATCGAAGGCCATCAACCCGGATCTGTTTGAGACCCAGAGTTGATTATTCTGCGTGTTCGAGGTCAGGTTTGCCACTGCCAGACCGTAGACCGGAGCAGTAGTCTGGAACATGTGTAACACAGTACAGTCGGTCATATCGAGATTACTGATGCTCGTAGTCTGGTTGCCAGCGACAAAAAGCGAATTTGTCAGTGGATCATAGGCCAGTAGTGAGGGACTGCCAGCTATATGAGCAGTACAGATCAGTTGTCCAGTTTTAGCCGTCAGCATCGAAACCTGGTTAAGCGTGGGCTGGGTAACAAACAGGAAGCGTCCATCGAGACTGAGATAGACACTCTGAGGACTGCCCTTGAGAGAGAAGGTATCACTGACCTTTTTTTGGCCAATATCGATAACACTGATCCCTGGTCCAGCTCCAGCTACATAGGCCAGGTTGGGTGCTCCCCCATCAGCATTTGCTGATTGAGGGAACGCCAGCAGCAGAACTGCGCACCCTGACAGAATGAGAACAACGTAACTCACTATTCTTCGCATAATTTCAGGCCCCTCTCAAGTGGGACAGGAAAGAGGAGCAACTACGACTAAACGAGAGTCTCGTCTTTATCCTCGACACTTTGTAACGGTGGGAACATGACATAACTCAAGAGAAAACCGGCGATGCCAGCGATGATCGGTGCTCCAGTCCAGAAAGGGACCGTCCAGGTAATTGTGGTATTGAATATAGCTGGTCCGATGATATTCAGGTCGATAAAGTAGAAAGCGAACAGGATCACTGGCACCAGGAAGGCAAACAGGCGAACGCTTCCAACTTGATCGAGGGACGGCTGGAGGTTTCTGTAAAGCAGATCGGCTGCGATACCTCCTAACAGAGCGGTGGGAAGGGAAACGATAATCGCCACAGGGAGGAACACAGCCATAAGTGTCCCATTAATGCCAAGCAGGAAGGTAAAGGTACCAAAGGGCAATCGCCAGCGTCTCAGGGCTAACAGCATAAAACTCATCATAGTAGCCGTAAGGAAGAGGATATCAGTGATTCCCTCGGTTGGCGCATTGCGAGCGTCGCTCAGGGGCGCGATATTGATGAGTGGAGAGGCGTATTCGGTAAAAAAAGTCAGGAGCGAGAACGTAAATGTGAGTGAGAGAATGGCGGGACCCAGAGATCGCAAGGAGGGGACAACTCCAACCCTGCGCCATGCCGCACGCAAGGGACCGCTCAGTGCAAGCCCGAGTCCTAAGGCCAATCCCAGGTGAGTTGGACTGAGAAGGGCCTCGGTGCTGCGCTCAATGCCAAAGATGAGATGCCAGGTCAAATCACCAACTCCACTTATCCCAAAGATCACCACGCCCAGAAGGGAGAGTTCATAGCCGGTCGGGATTGCCCGCATCCAGCGATTGCCCTGTAAAAAGCTTCGCATCGGCGTCGCTGGCGAAGTACTGGCCGCCATTCCTCGAAGGTTTTGCCAGACCTTCACAATCAGCGTTATTGCCACTGCCAGATAGCCCGAATAGAGGATTGCATGCCAGGGCGTAAAGAATGTCTCCAACTGTGGAATATTGCTGTGCGCCCACCCGTCGATAAAGAGACCCCCAAGCCACCAGATACCTACAATGACCATCAGCCAATCGAAACGCAAACCACTGGTCGTTTGCTCTTTCTCTTGCGAGAATGAAAGAGACGGTTCCATAGTATTTATTTTGCTCGCCATAGTCACAAAATCTTTCTTTGAGATGAAAGCATGTTACATATATATCTTCCTCTTGTACGAACGGGCTATATCAGAGTTGTATCTCCCCTGTTGTGGCTCTGAGCCATCCCTGATTTTGCAAAATCAGGGATGGCTCCTGGCCTGCATAGCAGGCCATCCCATTTAAAGACATGAGTCATCCCTCACTTTTCTGCGGCTTGCAAAGCCGCCCCTCTCCCCGAGAAGAGGGAGAAATGGCTGAGTTTGCAAGCAGCAAAACTGCTTGCAAACTCAGTCATCTCTCCCTGAAAATCTGGCGGCGCAGCCGCCAGAAAGAGCGTTGGCTCATTTTGCCAAAATGAGGGATGACTCATATCTTCTTCTTAAGCGTTTTAGAAGCCGGGACCGGCGCTAAAGTAGCCCGTATTTGAGAGACAGCTATCTGTCTTTGAGCTACAGTAGTTGCCGTTCAGATAGGTCCCATCCGACTTATTCTGGGTCTGTCCAGTATAGAGCAGGCCGGAATGTGGAACATTAAAAGAGAAATTGCCCTGCTTATCGACTGTTCCAGAAAGGGGTTGGGGATGTTGGGAGTCCCCGTTGACAATTACCGAGCCAAGTAAAACGCCACTTCCTCTTTTCTGAGAAAGAAAGACCGAAATTGGTGAACTCTGGTTTGTGAACTGGTTCGTCATTGACCCGTTATAGGTCCCCCCGATATACTTGCCTGGTGGCACCGCAGTGGGTGTCGAGACAGGAGTATTGGTAGGGGCCGCCGTCGTCGCTGGCGTCTGCGTGGGACTGAGTGAGGCTGTATTACTCGGCAGTTTGCCGGTTGTGTTTGGACGAGAATTGATATAAACAACGGTCCCGCCGATGAGCAGGATCAGCAGAAGCGCAGCAATAATAATACTCATAATCCGTAAGCCAGGAGTTCGTCTGGGGCGCTGACTTTGAGGAGGGAGAGTGGTGCCTGGGGAAGTAATAGCCAGAGTGGGAAGATTATGTTCCGAGGTCGGGTCAGAGGCAGAGGCTTGTGCCTGGGCAGTGCGGGATGGCGCAGAGGGACTGGGCAGTACGACACTTTCCGCTTTTCTTGAGCGCTCGAACTTATCGGTTTCGCTCTTCTTGCGCGGTGGCATAGTGAGGTCGGGCGTTTGCTCGTCTGGTTGGGTATGGTCAGGAGTTTGAACGCTTCTCTCATCGGCGAGAACCAGTGATCCCTCGGAAGGAGTCATTTCACTTCCTCGCTGAGTGTTGTATGTCTCGCCCGTATTAGGGAAGGCTTCAGCACCGAACGTTGCCATCTGATCCAGGTCGGGATCGGCCAGTAGGGAGTGGAGATTGGCCTCTCTAAACGCTTGTGGATCAACTACAACATTGCGCAAAGGCACCTGTGCAGCCACTCGAAATGCATCCATGAAATCGGTGATCGAAGGGTAGCGGTCCTCAGGCTTTTTTTCCAGTGCACGTGTGAGTACCATATCAATTTCGTCGGTCAGGCGGGGATTAAAGCTACTGGGAGCTGGAACTGGTGACGAGAAATGCTGAAACATCAGCTGTTCCATGCCTCCCGTGAAGGGTGGACGACCGGTCAGGATTTCATAGGTCATCACTGCCAGGGCATACTGATCCGTCGCTGCAACCGGGTTGCTACTCCACTGTTCAGGAGCCATAGAAGTAGGTGTGCCGCGAATAGTGTGGCTGGAGCTTGAAACAGTCGTGAAGCTGCGGGCGATGCCAAAGTCTGCCAGTAGCAGGGTTGGTTGATCGGGCCTCTTCTTATTTGTGCGCAGTAGAAAGTTCGAGGGCTTCACATCAAGGTGAACCACCTGTTGATCGTGAGCATATTGAAGGCCCTCGGTCGCCTCATCAATTAGATAAGCGATTTCCGGAAGAGTCATCTTAGCTTTTCCATGGCGCTGTTTGAGCCATCCTGCCAGAGACCCCTCTGCGCAGTAAGGCATAACCATATAGATGACAGTGTTGCCATCTTGCTCTTCCTCACCGAAATCGTAGAGTGGTAAAATATTTGGATGTTCCAATGTGGCGATTGCCCGGGCCTCGCGTTGGAAAAGCCTGGTGGCGTTCGCACTTTGTTCTTCGTCGAGATTGGCACTCTCTTCGGAGCGCATAATTTTGATAGCCACATGCCGATTGACCCGTGTATCGTCCATCAGATACACTTCTCCCATGCCGCCTCGTCCAAGTAAACGTAGCCTTCGATAACGACCATTCTGTAGTTCTTCTAGTGCCATAAATTCCCTCGCTGAAAGGCCTCTCCTGGAAAATGAGTTCTTCGGAAGCTCTAAGAATAAATCGTCCAAAGCTTTCTCAGAAAATGAGTTCTTCGGAAGCTCCAAGAATAAATTGTCTAGAGCCTTCTTACGCTAGCCAGAATAAAGATTGCAGAGGGCAATCACCTTTATAAGGAAGATGTGGTGTACCCACCAAATTCCTTGCTCATTCCGTTATTTGCTGTATATGGCCTCCAGAATGAGCAAGCCCTGAGATTTGCAAATATTTTAATAATACTATACCATGAATGTCTGTAACTGCAAGAGATTATCTTCATCCGTTCGACACAAGCTGAGGCCTGGAAAATACACGAATGATAGAGAAATAGACGTGTTTTTACTGCGATCTTTTCGCCGAAACTATCTACAAAGCCCATCTTTTCGGCTCTATTCGCACATAGAAAGATTTCATTTATAATTAAATGCAAGATCGGTCGCTCTTGCTCCAGCGTCCTGCGTGTGCTGAAAGATGAAATCTGTGCAGGTTTCTCTACCCTATTGACGTGTACTTCTCATTCTAACTATAATCAAGTGGCGATACTAGAAGAGGTTAGAATATTTTATGGCACTGTACAAAGTATCCAGTCATCATTTGGAATAATGCAAGGGATGATACATTATGCAGGTTAAACCGGATGTCCCCGCACTCGCTTATTTGACATTTACTACGGGTCCTCTGGCGGGCATCACATTTCCCATCACTCAGCCTGTGCTCACGCTTGGTCGTGCTGCCAGCAATGACATTGTGATTGGTGATACCAGGATCTCACGTATCCACGCTCGTCTGAGCATGGAGAATGGAACGTGGCAGATCCAGAAGTTATCGAGCGCTGCAAATGGTCTGATTGTGCATCAGCGAAGCGTTGAGCGGGCAACGCTTGAGCACAACGAATGGATCACGCTGGGGGAAGAGGTTACGTTCCATTTTCTGCTAAAACTCGATGCGGACGTTGCTGTAACCGAGCCTCAGCAGCCAAATGAACTCACTACCCGGCTGGCTAAGGAAGCACCTTCGGGTGGCCTTGCTCAGTACAATGGACCGTCGGCAGGCGATTTTGTCTCTCAGACAGAGGTAGGAACACCTTCCTCGATGGGCCTCTCGACCATTGATGTCACGGATAACACCACCGGGGTTGTGAACTCCTATCCTCTTGTAAAGCCAGTCATTGATATTGGACGGGATAAGAGCAATACTATTGTTATTCCTGAAATGAGCGTCTCAGCTTTTCATCTGCAAGTAGTCTATCAGGATCAGCACTGGAAAATCGCCCATCCTCATCCAGATCGTCAGGCTACCCAGAATGGTCTTTTCTATGCTGGCCGGACCATTAGAGGAGACCAGCCTTTCAGCAAGGTCCTGGCTCAGGGAGATACCTTTCGTATTGGAGACGAGCACGGCTCACTGATCACTCTGACCTACAATGATGGTCACGGCAAGCAGCAAGAATTTTTCCCTCGTACCCAGACCATTCCCCTGGACAAGGCCGAGATCACTTTGGGACGTTTGCAGGAGAACGATGTTGTCCTCAATCATCCTCAGGTTTCATCGTATCATGCACGCCTGGTACGCCAGCAGGAAGAGTATCATCTCATTGACCTGAATAGTACCAATCATACCTATGTCAATGGTCTGCAAATAAGCGATCATCTGTTGCAGTACCAGGACGAGATCCGCATCGGTCCATTTAAACTCATGTTTGAGCAGACTCAGCTCACCCTCCACGACGAAAGCGGCGGCGTGCGCATCGACGTTATCAATATGCGCCAGGTGAGCAACAAACAGACTGTCCTTCTGAACGATATCTCCCTGAGCATACCTCCTCGCTCATTTGTGGCCCTCGTCGGGTCCTCCGGGGCTGGTAAATCGACGTTGCTGGATGCAATTAGTGGGCTGCGACCGGCGCGAGAGGGGTCCGTCTTTTATAATGGGCAGGACTACTATCAGAATATGGCGGCGTTTAATACGCAGATGGGATATGTGCCACAGGATGAGATTATTCACCGCGATCTTACCGTAGAGCGAGTGCTCTACTACGCGGCCCGTCTGCGTCTGCCTAAAGATTTTACGCAGGAGCAGATTAATCAACGGATCGACGAAGTATTGGACGATGTAGAGATGCAGCATCGTCGAGGAGTGCTTGTGCGGCAACTCTCAGGCGGACAGCGCAAGCGAGTCTCTATCGCGCTCGAACTGTTGGGAAAGCCGAGTATTTTCTTTCTTGATGAGCCGACCTCGGGACTCGATCCAGGGTTGGATCGCAAGATGATGGTTCTGTTGCGCAAACTCGCGGATAAGGGCCACACAATTGTCCTGGTAACCCATGCCACAAATAACATCAATGTCTGTGATTTTGTCTGCTTCCTGGCCGCCGGTGGTAATCTGGCCTACTTTGGTCCACCGGATGGAGCGAGAAGCTATTTTCAGCAGCCAGACTTTGCCGAGATCTATAGTACGTTGGAGCCCAACGACGCGCATCCTCATGTTCCTCATGAGGCCTCGGAAGAGTATCTTGAATCAAAGGAGTACAAGAAATACATCAACGAGCCGTTGAGTCGGAGACCTTCGTCGAATACTCAGTTGCTGCGTCAGACCCAGACTCTCGGAAAAGTTGCCCGCAAGGGAACACGCTGGCGACAGTTTAAACTTCTCACACAGCGCTACGTTGAACTCCTTAAGAATGATCGTGTAAACCTGGCGATTCTACTGCTGCAAGCTCCCATTATTGGACTCTTGCTGATGATCTTTATTCTAGGTGTCGGAGTGGGTGCCTTTGATAGGGACAAATCCGTCCAATGTTATACGACCGCAGCTATCCTTGCACCTGCGGGATTTCCAGACCCGGTCACGCCTGCCGATCCCCTGTTCTCAAAGAGTTGTCAGCGCGTCGAAGATTTTCTCCAGAATAATCCAAGAGGTCAGGCGTATGCACGCAACCGGGGAGGTGTCTCAACCGCACTCCAGGATTTTACCGACCCTGGACCAGGATATGGGATAATCATTCTTTTTATCGGGGCTTTTTCTGCTATTATGTTTGGTTGTCTTAACGCCGCTCGCGAGTTTGTGAAAGAAGCTGCTATCTATAAACGTGAGCGGGCGGTCAATCTTGGCATATTCCCTTACATGCTCTCGAAAATAACTATTCTGGGCCTGTTCTGTCTTTTACAGAGCTTTATCATGCTCGGGTTCATTGCCATTTTCGACCCCTTCCATGTGAGCATTCTGCTCCCGCCCTTTCTGGAACTCTATATCTCAGTCGCTTTGACCTCATTAGTTGGTCTGATGATAGGACTTACCATCTCAGCTCTGGTTTCAAACACTGATCGTGCTATGAGCTTTGTGCCAGTCATTCTCATTCCACAGGTCATCTTTTCAGGGGCAGTCTTTCCACTCACTACCTACCCCCTTCAGATTTTGGGCATGCTCTTTCCCGTGCGTTGGGCTATGACCGCTCTAGGTTCTAGCGCTGGTCTGCACAGCGATAAAGTTAACGGCGATCAGATCATCGGCAATAACTATTCCTATCATGGGACACTCTTTTCCATTTATAAGCCGGAAGATTCTCTTCACTATCTGCTGCTGTCATGGCTGGTCCTGATTGTGATGTTTCTTTTGCTGGCATTGGCCACCGCCTATTTCCTGAAGCGCAAGGATGTCCGAGTGTCGTAAAAATGTTTTGTTGACTATGAGTCATGCCTATCTTTTCAGCGGCTTGCAAAGCCGCCTCCTCCACCCGAGAAAAGGGAGAAAGGGCTGAGTTTGCAAGCAGCAAAGCGGCTTGCAAACTCAGCCCTTTCTCCCTGAAAAGCTGGCTGCGCAGCTGCCAGCAAGAGCGTTTGCTCATTTTGCCAAAATGAGGTATGACTCATGTTTGTCCTG
>DAOTTL010000343.1:0-3865 GCA_034438135.1 Ktedonobacteraceae bacterium
CCTTGGAGCTTCTATCGGTCAGGGAACACTCTACCGACGATATGCACATAAGAGCGAACTCTGTCAGGAACTCTTGCAAGAGCAGCATCAGCAATTTATAGAAGAGATTGCAGTGATTTTCACAAACACTGAGATCCCATCTCGCTGCGATCAGTTGAAAGCTATTCTGGCACATACAATTGCGTTTCTTGAAGAGCAGGATGAATTGCTAGGGGCAACAACGCTGGGAGAACATCATGTATACCACAAAGAGCATAATCAGAGCTGTCACTATCCACCTCTTTTTAACTGGCTCTATCAGGTACTTATAAAGTTACTGAACGAAGCTGTAGATCAGGGCGAGTTTGCCCCGATCGATGTGGTCTATACTGCCGATGCCTTGATTATACATCTTCATCCTCTGTTCTATCACCGTCAACGTTGGGAAAGTGGCTTCACGCCTGAGCGCATTCTGCAAGGGCTGTATCGTATATATATTGATGGCTTACAAAGGTAACTGGTGCTCTTTAGCAACGTTAGAGAGACAAAAGAAAAAGAGCGTGCGAAATCTGTATCTCGTCGTGAAAAACCGGAGAAAACTACTGAAAATGCTTCCTGCAAGGAGAGCACAATGACAATCCAACAGAATCAACCAGCAACAACTATCACAACTGTCACCCATCGTACCGTCCAGGCCAACGGTCTACATATACATATCGCGGAGCAGGGTAGTGGTCCGCTCCTGCTGCTCTGTCACGGCTTTCCCGAACTCTGGTACTCCTGGCGTCACCAGATGAACGCGCTGTCCCAGGCGGGCTATCACGTGGTTGCGCCCGACCTGCGCGGCTATGGACAGACAGACCAGCCGGAGGAGGTCAGCGCCTATACTCAGTTGCATCTCGTGGGCGACCTCGTTGGTCTGCTCGAAGCACTGGGCGAGAAACAGGCAGTTCTCGTAGGACATGACTGGGGCAGCGCACTGGTCTGGAACGCCGCCTTGATACGCCCTGACCTTTTTCCAGCCATCATCACAATGAGCGTTCCCTATAGTCCAAGACGCTCATTGACAGGTGCGAGAGCAACTATAGCTCCATCACAGGCATGGCAAAATGCGTGGGGAAATCAGTTTTTCTATCAGTTAGACTTTCTAGAGGTCGGAAAAGCTGAAGCGGCGTTTGAGCGCGACATTAACACAAGCATGCGCCGCTTTTTCTATGGTCTTTCAGGAGACGCATCACCTGCTGAACGCTGGCATCCTATTTTACCGGAACCTCAGGTCGATCCGTTGAATACAGCAGGTAACCCTGCCGTACTACCTTCCTGGCTAACCGAGGAGGATCTTACAGTATTTATCAACGAGTTTAAACGAACCGGTTTGCGCGGAGGACTGAACTGGTACCGCAACATTGACCGAAACTGGGAATTGCTTGCAGCCCACAGTGGCGCGACCATTACTCAGCCAACGCTCTTCCTTTGGGGCGATCAGGACCCCGTCCTGGAGGTCGCAGGCATGAGCAAGGAAGTTGAGCGCATGCATCAATATGTTCCCAATCTTCAGCAAAAAGTTATCGCAGGTGCGGGTCACTGGGTACAGCAGGAACGACCTTCCGAGGTAAATGACGCAATGATTGCGTTTCTCTCAACCCTTCGTTAAAAAGATAGTTCTGGTCTTCTGGGTCGGCCTTTCAGGACGCGCTGCCAGATTTTCAGGAAGAAAGGGCCGAGTTTGGAAGCAGCTTTGCTGCCTCCAAACTCGGCCCTTTCTTCCTTGTCCGTCACTGCCCACGCGGTTAGCTCACAGTGATCCGATCAAAATCGGGTGCCCAGGCAGACGCGTTGGAAAACTTAAGGGTATTACTCCCTGCTTTCAATGTAATGGAGACCGTTTTGCTTTGTACGTAATTCCAGTTGGAATTGTTCGTTCCCGTGAAGGTGAGCGTGGTAGCTGTGCCTCCGTTCACACTCATCTGCGCCGATCGGCCTGCATCCCCATCGATATAAGAGATCATCAACGTGTATGTACCCGCCTGCGAGACATTGACATTATTGAATTGTAGCGTGCCACCATTGCCGACATCACCCACTTTTTCGCTGCCTGAACAGGCTGAGCAACTCATCGTGTGTGCGCCTCCGGTCAGGGTATTGGCTGAGGATTCTGCCTCATAGGATACGACGCCACTACTGGGAGTTATCGTCAATAGGCGCGAGGCATGCTCATTGAGGGTGGCACTAAAGCTGCTGTTGAACGTGCCCAGGTTGCTGTGGCTCCAGAGATCATGAACCGAGGCGGAACCGCTAAAGCCCAGGGCACTCCAGTTTGCTGTCACCGTCGCAGCGGTCGTTCCCAGATTAAAGAGGGCGATCGTATATGTCCCATTGCCGTTCTTGGTGACCCAGACTTGCTGGTTCGTAGACTGAGAGAGCGGGTGGGCCGCGTGTCCTGCCTGATCCAGAGCGATGACTTCGGTATTGGTCAGCAGTGAGAGACCATAGCTGTCTATATGTGTCAGGTCATCCCCGGCATAAAGGGGAGCCGACTCAATCGCCCACAGACTCATATAGGTCTGCCGTTCATCGTTACTCAAACCATCCAGGCTACCATCAGCCAGTTGAAGAGCATCCAGATCGTTCCAGCCACCGGACTCAGCATATTGGTTCCACGAGGCTGCTTCACCAAACACTCTGGCTACATGTTCCCAGTTAATCTGAGTACTACAGTAGCATTCCACATCAGGACCAATGCGCCAGGCATTAGAGTACTCCTGCCAGGTACTCACATTCGCGATATCTAACTTGTTGGAAAGATCAAAGACAATAGTGCGTCCGCTTTGTTTCAGCGCCTGAGACCAGGCCTGAATATCGGAGATGTCCCAATCGCCAACACCATCCATCTTGAGGAAATCAACCCCCCAGGAAGCCAGTAGATCGGCCCAGGAGTTGATATAGGCCTGCGCACCTGGTTTGCTGTAATCGATGTAGTACATGACCGTATTTTGACTGCCGCCAGAACCACCATAGTTATAATTGTATTCATGCTTACTTGTATTGACGATATCTTTCGCATGATAGCTGGTTCCCGCGATCGGTGTATTCTCGTTCACAGCCGCCACCGGAATACCCGGGGTCAGGTAGGCCCCAAATTTGAGGCCAAGACCATGCACATAACTGGCTACAGCGGAGAGACCATTCGGAAACCTGCTAGTATCAGCAACCCAACGCCCATTTTGATCAACGGTCGTCGCTGGATTCAAATACCAGCCATCATCAACCAGGGTGTAATCATAGCCATATGCTTTTAATTTGCTTGCTTCTGCCTGCGCCTGGGCTTCAACGCCAGCTTGCGTGGGAGTTTCGAGATAGTCCCAGGTACTCCAGCCCATAAAGGGGGTTAGGGCTGCACCGTTGCTTTCAACCGGCAGAGCCGAACTGGCATGCACGGACGGCATCTGTAAACCACTTACTCCCCAGAGAGATGCAAGTAGTAAGAAAGCAAAGCAGAGAGCTACGCTCTTTCTTCGGAGCATTCTTTGCTGCATTTTATGTCAATCCTTTGACTACTAACAGTGAGAATACACCCACCTTCGTTTGCAAGTCATGTCCAGTGCTGGTCAGACTGCTATATACCCTGGCAGGGTAAACTCCCCTTTTTTCTCCCAAAAAATCAGGTATGAAGGGTATCCTCCTTGATTTCACCTTTGTTGCTTGCATTTTTTGCAAAAAGGAAATTTTTTCTCTTTCAAGAAATGTCAGACCAGAGGAAGATTCTGGCACCCGCTGCATCCAATACATTCTGACAGCAGGATCATCTGGAAAACGTTTTCTTAAAGATTGCAAAAAAGAAATTTTTTCTCTTTCAAGAAATGTCAGACCAGAGGAAGATTCTGGC
>DAOTTL010000344.1:0-8651 GCA_034438135.1 Ktedonobacteraceae bacterium
TGATTGATGCACCAGGCATGTTTGCTCCTGACCATCGGGAGAACATCGTACCTTCATGCCAAACTCGCATTCCTGGCCGAGTACAAATTCAGCTTGAATTTCAAGACAATCGTCTCGAATATCCTCTAGCAGGACGTTCATTCCTTCGTTCAGTTCAAGCCCAGCATAATGCCAGTGTTTTTCCCGCAGCGCGGTCAGCTCAGGAGCTGGTTCAAGATGCAATCCACCTCCGACCCGGGCGGCTTGAAAAGCCGCCCCTCTCCCAAGAAAAGAGAGAAATGGCTGAGTTTGGCAGCAGCAAAGCTGCTGCCAAACTCAGCCATTTCTCTCTGGAAATCTGGCGGCGCAGCCGCCAGCAAGAGTGTTTGCTCATTTTGCCAAAATGAGGGATGACTCATCTTCTTAAATGGGGTGGGGTGGTTTCGAGCAGCAGAGTCTTGCGCCAACAAAGTCCCGTCGGTAAGTGCTTGTTGCAGATATGAGACGCTTTTGGGCACAAGTAGACCCAATAGTCCTATGAGGACTATGCTATAGTGATATATGATGTATTTTAACTGAAGAGACAAATGTGTTTTCCGTTGAGCTTATGAGTGACGTTTTTTGCGGCATGCGTGTATAGTTACTTCGTCGTCACTAGTTTGAAGAAATCTTTGCGTTCCAGGATTATTAGAACACGTAAGAGTGTCAGATACAACGAGGTCTTTCGGCGTGTTCGGTTCCTATTTGGCTTTCAGGGTCATAGTAGACCAGGATGAGGCGTATGCAGCAACCACAGCGAGAAACCATGACAGATAGTCTCGCGTCCATAGTGCAGGTCTTACAGTTAGGCTACAAAAGTGGCACACTGGTTGTTGAGCGTGGCACGGACGAAGAGAAGGAGGAAGGATGCCTTGTTCTCTCTAATGGGAGAGTAGTAGATGCCAGTGCGGGTTCATCCAGGGGTATTGCTGCGTTCAATTACCTCAAAACCTGGGGAGTCTGTCGTTTTTCCTTTATCAGAGGTGTCTTTCTCTCGCCAGTTTCTGAGAATGGAACGAGAACTGTACCTATGCCCAGGCCACTCAATGGCGGTAGTACGGCTCCTCTTTTGCCCGCTATTCATCTCAAAGAAGGAATGAAGTCATCTTTTCCTGGTCGTTCACCGTCGGGCGATGCCGTGCTCTCCTCACCAGAAGTGGCTGCCCAACTTCCTCGCAATTATCGGCGTTTGCTCTTGCTTACAAATGGGCAAAGGAGTCCCTATGAACTGGCACGTCTGGTAGGACGAGACCTCAAGGAATTACAAGTATGGCTCGATGAACTGGAGCGCGCTGGTTTAATTCACCAGTAGGAATGTTCCAAAGGGGTAACCTGCAATGTCATTACATACACCATTCTTTTCCTCGCGTCGAAGAATGTCCTTGACTGTACGTATCTCAGCGCTTCTAATCGCTGCGGTGGTTCTTCCGTTACTGATCACCGTTATAGGAAGCGAGGTTATTTTGCGCCCAACACTCACAAATCAAGCTATCTCTCAAATGAGAAATGATGCTCAATCTCATGTACAGGCGATTGACTCACTATTGATAGCTGATGAGCATGATCTAGGTGTGTTGGGACAATACTTTTCGATTCAACAATTTCTGGCAGGAAATCAGTTCTACATGCACGAGGCGCTTGAAGAACTGGCTATGGGGAATCAATTGGCCCCTGATTTTAGTGACTGGACCTTATTTTCTCCTCAGGGGCAGACGCTCCTCTCTTACCCTGCTCCTCCTACTTCGCGTGGCCAGTACATTGTGCCGCCAGAGCTTATTACGCAGTTGCTAAACCCTCATAAGACCCTTAACTCATATGTGTATTTTGACGGGAATGAAGCTATGGCTTATGTAGATATCTACACACTTATAACTTCTTCACAGAAAAAGATCATGGGTATTGGACGTGCTACATTGAGTCTGACGGCTACCTGGACGGCGGTCAATAATGAGTCAAATGCTGCTTCTGGTAGTTACGCAATGGTCGTTGATGGGCACGGAGTACGGATTGCCTATACCAATCCTGATGCAACCTTAACGACGCTGCCGACCGCTTTATTTAAAGCTATTGCCCCGCTTCCAGCAGCCTTCCAGCAACAGATTAAAAAAGAAGATCTTTATGGGAATAACTATGCAGCAGTGACAGAACTGGCTGATCCTGCTCTGGTCAACCAGCTCTCGAGCCAGCAAGGATCCTCTGCATTTCAATTGACGCCAGCTTTGCAGGCAGAGAGTTTTCAGGCTTATGCCATGCAGAGCGAAGTAGTACCATGGACCTATATTGTCCTGAGACCAGTCAACACTATCACTGGAGCCGCTAATCAGCAGGATATTTATACGGTGCTTCTTGTGGTTGCCATTACTGTGCTGGCCGCCATTGTTGGCCTGCTTATTGGACGAAGCACAACGCATCCGATCCTGCGTTCAGTTTCTTTGTTAACCACCAGCAGTCAGATGCTAAGAACCCTCTCTACGCGTGAGCAATCCACCGCGACTGAGCAACAATGGATCGTTGAATCCGCCCAGACGGGGCTTAACTCATCTCAATATTATGCCAGAGCCAGCAGCACAGCGGCCCACAAGCTCATGGATAAGACGAACGAGCTTGGCCAAAAATGGGATCACCTTGATGCGGCAGAACGACAAAGGCTGTTGTACCAGATCATGTCAGCAGCAACTTATCTTGAAAGAGCTGCATCTCATCAGGAGCGCACCAGTAAAAATCTTTCGACCGCGATGCAGATTACCTCTCAGGTCACAAAACAACTCCTTACCGGTGCAACCTCTGCATCTGAAGCAGCCTCTCAGATGGAAGAAGTTATCGAACAACTGCGCAATGTCGTTGGATGATCTATCTGTTTCTCAGGGCTATTTCATTCTCCGAAAGCCTCTGGCTTTCGGCCCCACCACCCCCTCATTTTGAGGAGGAGTTGGAAGAGCGTTGGCTTTCGCCAACGCTCTTCCAACTCCTCCTTGTTTGAACCGGGGAGGGGTTTCTCACGAGAATGAAATAGCCCTCTCTGTTTCTGGCAGCAAAGTTGATACTAACCCTGTATAGGGGATATAATGAAGGAATAGAGCATGTAAAGAAGTTTAATTTTATCTGTTGATTTGATGTAGATCTCATCTGATCATAGCTGAAAGGGTGCGCTGATGCCTGCCACTCCCTCCTCTTTTTACGACGAATTGCAGCGACGTCGAGCTCAACAAGCGTCTGTGCTTTTGACCCCCGATATTTATGCCTGGTATCAAGAGATGCTGAGATCACATGATGTGTACTACGATGAGACGCGGGCTGTCTGGCTGGTGTTTCGCTATGCTGATGTGATGCGTACCGCCTTAGATACAGTCACATTTTCCTCAGAGCGCACTATTAATACTGATGGCAGCGTTGATCCAGTGGGCAGTGGCAGTATTCTGGGTATGGATCCGCCCCGCCATCGGCAGTTGCGTACGTTGATTGCGCGAGTGTTTAACCAGCATGTGATCGATCAGTTGGAGCCACGTATCCAGGAGATAGTGCATACTCTGTTAGATCGTGTGCAAGCGCAGGGATGGATGGATGTCGTCGATGACCTTGCCTTTCCGCTGCCGATCAGCGTCATCTCAGAACTGCTTGGCGTTCCCGTGGAGGACCGTGAGCAATTTCGTCAGTGGTCGAGCGAGCTTGTCGGATCGGATTATGCCTTACGTCTGCTGGCATCTAAAAAGATCGCCGGATATTTTCAGGCTTTGATTGAACAGCGACTTCAGGATCCGCGTGAAGATCTGGTTTCAGAGATAGCACATGCAGAGATCGACGGGGAACACTTGCAGGGGCCTGATATCCTGGGGATCTGCTTGCTTCTCATGGCTGCGGGACACGAAACGACCACTGCATTGATTGGCAACACTATTATGTGCCTGGATGAACACAGCGAGGCGCGGCACGAACTTATTGAACACCCGGAGCTTATTCCAGCAGCGATAGAAGAGGTTTTACGTTACCGAGCGGTAGTTCACGGCCTGGCGCGTGTTGTTAAAGTCGATACGATCGTGCATGGACACGAGATTAAGGCGGGAAATGTGTTGCTGCCTCTCTTTGCCGCTGCCAACCTGGATCCTGCTCAGTTTCCCGATCCTGGCACATTTGATATCCGGCGTACCCCCAACCGTCATCTGGGGTTTGGCTATGGCATCCATTTTTGTCTGGGTGCACCGCTTGCTCGTCTGGAAACACGTCTTGTTCTTGCGGCGATGCTCGATCGTTTTCCAAATTTCAGATGGAAGCGTGAATTTCCTCTTGAAATCAAGCCCAGTCCGTTCATCTATGGACCAAAGCAGTTGCCTCTGGATCTGGTAGGCCGTGCAGGCGGATGAGCGCAAGTACTTACGGCCAGAGATAGACAAAAGAGCGTTTGCTCATTTTGCCAAAATGAGGGAGGGTAACTACTCAGGTGCCCTCTGCTTGCCGCCTGCGGCGGCGAATAAAAAAGGGATGGCGAGCAAAACGGGCGGGGTACCCCGCCCGTTTTGCTCGCCATCCCTTTTCCTCTGTGGGATGGGGCGGGTTCAGCAGGGCACCTGAGTAGTTACGAGAGATGACTCATAAAGTCCTGACAGAGCAATTGTCACGCCTGCTAGCTTAGACAACTGTGTTACACTAAGCAGGCAGGCATGTGTTCTGCTTTCGATTGCGCTCCCCAGTTTATGAGAGGTAAACGCGTGCATATTCCCAAAGATCAATCTATAGTTCCTCAACTTCATTCTATCGTGCTGGGTAGTACTCCCGGTGATGTACCTGTTCCTCTGGCCGATGTGGCGGTTCTTCTGCATCCCAGGGATGATGTTGCTATTGCTCGTATGCCGCTCGGTCGCGGCACTATCCTGCGTCTTCCTCCCGATGCGCTCGTCCCTGGCGCTTTGATCGAAGTAACTCAACGCATTCAGTCCGGACATAAAGTGGCCTTGCATGACATTCTACAGAATGAACCTGTTCTGCGTTATGGCTCGCTCATTGGGTATGCGACCCAACCCATTCGTGCTGGTTCTCATATTCACACCCATAATCTGGCGCCTGGCGAGCTCGAACAACATTACGAGTTCGGTGTTGATTATCGTCCGGTCTCGCATCTTTCCATGGAGCAACGTCGAACCTTCAATGGCTATCGCCGACCGGATGGGAAGGCGGGGACGCGCAATTATATCGCCATTATCAGCACGGTCAATTGCTCAGCCTCGGCGGTTCGTCTCCTCCAGCGCCGTTTCACGCCTGAACTGCTGCGTGCCTATCCCAATATTGATGGCATCATTGGTCTAACCCATAAAAGTGGCTGTGGAATGCGCCATGGAGGTGAGGCGGTTGAGCAGTTGCAACGCGTACTTGCTGGTATGGCCGTTCATCCCAATATTGGTGCCTATCTTCTCATGGGTCTGGGCTGTGAAAGCAATCAGGTTCAGGAGATGATTCACGCGATGGAACTGGATAACGGAACAGGCTGGAAAAAACCACTTTTTCTAACTCTCCAGGAAAATCACGGCGTCGCGGCGACCATTGAAAAAGGCTATCGTATGCTGGCGGAACTCTTACCCGGAGTTAATGATGTTCATCGTGAACCCATTTCGATCTCCGAGTTAAATCTGGCCCTGCAATGTGGTGGCAGCGACGGTTGGAGCGGCGTGACGGCCAATCCCGCCCTTGGCTATTGCGTTGATGAACTGATCAGACAGGGAGGAACTGCTGTCCTGAGCGAAACCCCTGAGATCTATGGGGCTGAGCATATTTTGCTGCGCCGTGCTCGCTCCCGTGAGGTTGCAGAGCAATTCATTGAACGTATTCGCTGGTGGGAACACTACACCGCAAGTAACAATATGGAACTCAATAATAATCCTTCGCCGGGGAACAAACTGGGTGGTCTGACAACTATCTATGAAAAATCGCTTGGCGCGATTGCCAAAGGCGGTTCTACTCCTCTGAACGCGGTCTACAAATATGCCGAGGCGATCACTGAACGCGGTCTTGTAATCATGGATACTCCCGGTTACGATCCTGTCTCAGTGACGGGTCAGGTGGCAGGCGGTGCCAATATTATCGTTTTCACCACCGGACGCGGTTCCATGTTTGGTTTCAAGCCCGCTCCTTCTATCAAGGTTGCGACCAATACCGCGCTCTATCAAAACATCGAGAGCGACATGGATATCAACGCGGGTGAAATCTTGCATGGGAGAAGTACCCATGAGGTAGGCATGCAGATTCTTGCAGAGGTGATCGCTGTTGCTAGCGGCAAACAGAGCAAAAGTGAAGCTCAAGATCTCGGTGAGGAGGAATTTGCTCCCTGGATCTTAGGTGGTACAGTCTAAACTTTTTCTGGCGGCGCAGCCGCCAGATTGAAAGGGAGAAATGGCTGAGTTTGCAAGCAGCAAAGCTGCTTGCAAACTCAGCCATTTCTCCCTTTTCTAGGGGGAGGGGTAGCTTTCTTACAAGGAGAAGTTTTTTCCCGTTTTCCCTCTGTCGCTACAGGCGACAGAGAATAAAAAGAGCAGAAGGTGTGTGTTGTGACGCATTCGCGTCACAACACACACCTTCTGCTCTTTTTAAATGGGGAGGGGTGGTCTGCCAGGTCGATGCAGCGGATCGGCAACAATGTCTTGTAAGGGGGTGGCTTTGCAAGCCGCAGAAAAGGTAGGGATGACTCATCAAAGATGTGGCGGCGTAGCCGCCAGAAAGAGTATCTTTTCGTCAAAATCTATGGGCGGAGTCTGAATATGAAAACGGATCGAAGAGAACGGTGGGATTGAAAAATAGAAGTATGATAAAGCTGGAAAAGGTGGAGCAGACATGTGAAGAGGAGTCCAGGGATAGACATAATTGATTTGGGGGCCTGTGAATACGTCGTTGTTTATTCACACGCCTTGGTTTCTTCATTGCTAACGAGATTTAGAACGCATTCCACAGAGACTGATTGGTCACTTCGTGGTGATAAACAATCTCGGAAGTCTTAACCTGCGTTCCTAAATTTCTGGGGCTGCGATCTGCCGCCGCTCGCTTAAATGTAAGATATTTCTCGACGTTCGTCTCACCCAGGATTTTCTTCATTGCCTCACTTGACTCGAAAAATCCAATTGCTTCCTGGATGCTCCCCGGCAGGAGCTGTACTTCTTCGCTCTCTTCCTGTTCAGCGGACAGGAGTTCTCCATTCAAACCAGTTTTGATCAGGGTGTAGACGAGTAGATAAGGATTTGCATCAGCTCCAACGGAGCGCACTTCAATTCGTGCCGTTTTCTCGTTGCCCACCGGAATACGCACCATAGATCCCCGGTCAATAGACGAGACTTGAATCTGATTGGGCGCTTCAAAGTGTGGGTCGAGTCGGCGATAGGCATTGACGCTTGCATTCAAGACCAGACACATTTCCTGCGCATGATTGAGAATGCGAGAAATGAACTCGTGCGCCATTGACGACAGACCTTGTTTCCCATCTTTATCGTAGAAGATATTTTTGCCATTCTTGGACAGAGACATATTGGCATGCATGCCAGTTCCGTTGATGCCCATGCAGGGTTTCGGTAGGAAGGTAGCAGTCAATCCCATGTTACTTGCAACCTGGCGGCAGACCAGCTTGTACAGTTGAATAAGATCTGCTGTGCGCAATGCGCTGGCATAAGAAAAGTTTATTTCAAACTGTGATGGAGCTACTTCTGGATGAGCCTTTTCGTTTTTGAAGCCCAGGGCGCGATGGACAGTCGCAGAAGCATCAACAAATTGCCGCAGTGGATCGAGTGGTAGTGCGTGGAAATAGCCACCAGTTGAGATAAGACGGAAGCCTTTTTTCTCATCAAAATGTTGTTCGGCATGAACGCCTTCTACAACAAAGCCTTCAATTTCGGCTGAGAAATTTGCGGTCAACCCTTCTGTGCTTTTCAACTCACGCAAATATTTCTGCAACACACCTCGAAAATCAGCTGAAAATGGCTCACTTTCCCGGTCGAGTACATTCGCAAACACGAGCACCTTTCCTGCACCGAAAAGATCCGCAGGTAGCCATAGGAAACTTGTCCAGTCCACCTGTAAGCGTAGATCTGATTCGTGCTGCAAGGTAAATCCATGAATGGAAGAACCATCAAAGGTCAGATTGTCAGCCGAAGCAAGAAGGTAATCCTTATCAAAATCTAACGTGTGGAATCGACCTTCCAGGTCAGAGAAACACAGGGTCACCGCTTTGACACGTTTCTCACCTTCCAGATACGCTCGATATTCCTGCTCTTGCTCTTCAGGTGAGGATGTATCGCGTTTGTCGCGTGCCGCGATGTTTCGCTCTTCAAGTTCATCGTAGGTGAGCGTCAGGAAATTTGTCGTTGTCAATAAATCGTTCATCTGTACCATTCTTTCGAACTCGTACAAAGCACCAGCAAATGAGAGCAAGAGGTGCTCTGTAGCATTTGGAACAATAGTAGGGTGAGCAAGATGCTCTATGGCAATTGACTCACAGAGAAAAGCGTGAGAAACCAGAGATGGGGCTGGCCTACACTTCATAGATCATGTGAAAACCCTGCCATATATTATTGTATTATACCTCATAAATAAGCCATAGTCTATGTTAAACGCATGTAAATTTAATGAAAGGAACAATGACGCAGAAATGATAGACCCACAGA
>DAOTTL010000345.1:0-2689 GCA_034438135.1 Ktedonobacteraceae bacterium
ATGAAATTGTCCTGTTCAATATCATCTATTAGAATGCATGTGTCAAAGTTTCGTACAAGTCACGACTCAGCAATAGCCAGATCCCTCCTCTGGATAGTAAGATGGATGGAGGCAGCGAGTTCGCTCTGCTCCCATCCATCCAAAAAGGGTGAGTGGGCGGAGAATGAAGCTACTATTGCGAAGCCCTGATGGATGTGTTGAAAGAGATGATTAGAAACAGTGAAAAAAAAGGATACTATACTATGAGTTCGATGAGTCCTGTTGCCCAAATGGCACAACAGATATTATTGGGGAGTGCAGTAAAGCAGAATCATGCACTGGAGCATGCAACGATTGTTCTGATCAGTCGTCAATTTCCTGAGACACGCCTGGCCGGTATCTCTTTTGCCGCAGGCTTTTTCGTTTTTGGCGATATACCAACCGAGGCATTACTTCCCACCGCCAACGAGGCGCTCACGCTCTTGCGCACGACTAGCCCTGAAATGGCCATTCACGAGCGCTGTGGAACAAATCTGGCTGTGACGAGTACCCTGACTGCACTGGCAGCGATGGCAGTGACAAAGCTGCGCCGTCCATACAATTCATTGAATAATGTAATCCTGGCAACAACGGCGGCTTTAATTGTGAGTCGTCCTCTGGGTCTTACGGTCCAGCGCTATGTGACAACACAGACACCAAATATGTCAATGATAATTACAGGGGTGAGGGCTATGAACCTTTTAGGAACCCCTGCCCACTTTGTAAGCACTGAAAACCCGGAAGCAGCGGGTATTTTTTCGTAAATGAGAATGTCTGGAAATTAAACCTGGAGTGGTGATTATGGAACAAAAGCGTTTTCTTGTAGAGACAGATTGGCTGAATGCCCATTTACAAGACCCCAATCTGCGCATTGTAGATATGCGTGGCTATGTGCGCACCGTTATGCATGATGGTGTGCAGGAGGCGATGTATGTGGGAGCGAGCGATGAATACGAGCAGGGACATATTCCCGGCGCGATCTATATTGACTGGACGCAAGATATCGTGGATCTTGATGACCCTGTGAGTTCACAGGTTGCTTCACCGGATAAATATAAGCAGATGATGGAGAAATTGGGTCTTGGAGATGACCATCTGATTGTGGTCTATGATGCTCACCCGGCCTCTCAGTTCGCTACGCGTCTGTGGTGGACCTTGAGATACTACGGACATACGAATGTGGTGGTGCTCAACGGGGGTCTGCCAAAGTGGCTTCGTGAGGATCGTCCGCTGAGCACCGATCGTCCTGAGTACCCTCAGGCAACATTTACTCCTGTTCTCCAACCAGAGTTGCGCGTCACTGCTCAAGAGGTACTCGCCTCGCTTGATCAGCCAGGAACGATGCTGATTGATGCACGAGATAGCGCTCAGTATACGGGAGCAATTGTGCGCGGACACAGTCGTTACGGGCATATCCCCGGTGCGCTGAATGTTCCGCGTGAAGAACTTATCTCTCCCGAAGGAACCTTTCGCACTCAGGAAGAGTTGAGCCGGGTCTTCGCGGAGCTACAGATCAAGCCAGATGAGCGTGTGATCGTTTACTGCAACGGTGGAGTAGCAGCAACAACGGTGATCTTCAGTCTGGCTATGCTTGGTTATCCGTCGCTGGCAAACTATGACGGTTCCTGGAACGAATGGGGGAGTCGCGATGATCTGCCCGTTGAGGTGCGAGCATGAAGATACTCGTCACTGGAGGGGCAGGCTATATTGGCTCGCATACGGTGCGTGAACTGCTGGACCGTGGTCACACCTTAACTGTACTCGATTCGCTGGAACTGGGCGATAGGCGCTCACTCCCAGAAGTGGCTTTTTACCAGGGCAACCTTGTTGATGAGGCACTGCTCGATCGCCTGTTTCAAGAGCAGCGCCCGGAGGCGGTGATTCACTTCGCGGCCTACAAGGCCCCAGGCGAGTCCATGCAAGAGCCAACAAAATATTTTCGCGCCAATGTTGGCGGTACAATTACACTGCTGGATACTATGGCTCGCTATCAGACCCATGCTATAGTCTTCTCCTCCAGTTGTGCTATCTTTGGCAATCCCGAGCATTTGCCGGTCTCTGAGGATGCGCCCTTTCACCCGGAGAGCGTCTATGGTGAGACCAAACTGATCGGAGAGACCCTGCTCAAGTGGTACGATCAGACCATGGGGATAAAGTTTAGTGCGCTACGTTACTTTAACGCTGCGGGGGCTTCGCTCAATGGCAGCATTGGCGAGGATTGGAACCATACGCATAACTTGATCCCGCTGGTCATGAAGGCAGCGGTTGGCCGTTCTCCCTCGGTAACGGTCTTTGGAAACGACTACCCTACGCGAGACGGAACGGCCATTCGGGATTATATTCATGTTGTTGATCTGGCGGTAGCACATGTGAAGGCGCTAGATTACCTGCATGAAACCAATGTGAGCGCGGCCTATAATCTGGGAACTGGCATTGGAAACAGTGTACAGGAAGTCATAGATGCTACCAGACGTATTAGCGGGATTGATTTTCCGGTCGAGTACGGTCCCAGGAGACTCGGCGACCCGGCTGCGGTCTGGGCCGATTGCCGCAAAGCCGAGCGTGAGTTGGACTGGAAAGCTCAGTATTCGTTAGAGACTATCCTGAGCACCGCCTGGCAATGGCACAGTACTCATCCTGACGGCTTCAAATAGAAAATTGATGGAACATT
>DAOTTL010000346.1:0-4072 GCA_034438135.1 Ktedonobacteraceae bacterium
TTGACCTGTGGTATCAACCTGTAACTGTGTCAGACCAAATGTTCCGATGATCAGACTGATCAGACCAACGACAGCCAGGATGCGCGGGCCAATCCGGTTATACAATACGCCCGAGAGACCTATCCCGACCCCTGTGGCCAATCCTTGACTGATCAAGAACTCACCTGTAGTAAGAGCCGTATGCCCCTGAACATTTTCAAAGAAGAGCGGTAACAAGAACAGGCTACCAAAGAGGACCGATATAACGATCCACATCAGTACATTTGCAATTGAGAACGTATAAATTCTGAAGAGGCGCAGGTCCATGACTGGATCACTAACGCGCAACTCTACGACGACAAAGGTGACCAGAATGGCAACGCCGAGGATGATAAACGTCAGAACTTCAGCAGATCCCCAACCCTTTGCTCCAGCTTCAGTGATGCCATAAACCAGGGAAGTGAAACCAACCATTGAGAGGATCAGACCCGCTATATCAAAGCGCTTCCTTCCAGTCTCTGCGGCCACAATCTCTATACTTTCCTTGACTGCGGACGCAAGCTCTGGACTTTCGTTTTGCTGTTCTGCTCTGCGACCGGGAAGAATCAGGAAGGCCAGTATCAGGGCAAGTATACCTACAGGAAGGTTGACGACAAAGATGGCATTCCAGTCGAAATTCGTGCTCAGATAGCCGCCAATTGTAGGACCAAAGGCCGGGGCCATGAGAAGCGGGACCCCGATGACTGAGGTGACTGCTCCTCGCTCACTGGGCGGAATGATGCGGTAAACAATAGAGAAGGCTATTGGTATGAGCGCACCACCGCCAATGCCCTGGAACACACGAAAGGCAATCAAAGCCTCTTTCGTGGGTGCCAGCGCACAGAGCGCGGAGCCAAGGGTGAACAGTGCCAGGGCTGTTACAAAGACTATCTTTGATCCAACCCGGTCACTCAGGTAGCCAACGATTGGAATAATGGCAGCCTGAGCAAGAAAATATGCGCTCGCGACCCAGGTAATAGTCTCATAATCAGTGTGGAACGCTTTTTGCATTTGAGGGAGCGTAACACTGACAATGGTATTATCCAGAATAGCCATAAACAGGCCGAGACTCACCACTGCTACCACACGCCACTTGTATGCTTTACTCATTAAGAGATCTCCTTTGGTGATGAAAGCATTACTCCGTATAAAACGAGTTCGATGATTTGTTGACGCGCCCGGGTTAGTTTTTCAGGAGCACAGGAAAAATTTTCTCCGTAGAGGTTTTCATTGCGTGGGGCGGTAAGCAAGTACATGATGCATGTGCCACCAACGTTCATAAACAGCATTGTTGGATCAAGTGTTGGATAGATCAGACCTGCTGCCTTTGCTCGCTCAAAAAAGGCTGCAACGGCACCCATCGATTTTTTGTGCTGGCTTATCTCTGGCGTTTGCTTTGAGATCTCTATAAATGTCTGCCACTTTTCCGCAGCCTCCCAGGCCAGAATACCCAGGCTGCGTGGGTACTCGACCATGAAGTCGAAGTAGCGTCCAACGGCGAGTTCGATGAAACTGCGTACTCGTTCTGCATTTAGTTCGCCGCTATTCTGGATAAAAAAGATCAATGGTTGTAAAAAATCGTTCTCCAACCGGTTCTTCATTTTTGCTACGACGGCCCGGTATAATCCTTCTTTATCACCGAAATAGTGGAAAATCAGACTTTTATTATATTCGGCTTGCTCTGCAATCGAATCAATGCGTGCACCATTAAATCCCTTGCGTGCAAATGCGCATTCTGCCGCCTCGATAATGGCTTCTCGCGCGACATCGGCGTCGCGTTCTCGGCTGACTTTGCCCACTTTTCCTGCTTCTCCTTTATATAACTAACCAGTTGGTTGTGTTAACTAACTGGTTAGATACTATCACGAGAAAAGTGGATCTGTCAAGGGAGCGGTATGGATTAGTATGGTATGCTGAAGAAGCGTAAAATGGTCAGCAGATCAAGAAATATACGGAAGAGAGAGCAGCGTATGGTCGGAAAACACGAGGTCACGACAATGTGTCCGATGAATTGTTTGCCCACTCAGTGCGGCATGAAGGTTGAGGTTGCAGGGAATAAGCTTCTATCACTCAAGGGTGATCCTCAAAATCCAGATAGCCGGGGTTTTCTCTGCATCAGAGGCCATGCTACTCAGGAGATTTTTGAGAACCCTAAGAGGCTACTCTATCCACTGCGCCGAGTGGGTGAACGTGGGGAGGACCGGTGGGAGCGGTGCTCCTGGGATGAAGCGTACACTATGATCGTTGACTCCATTGAGCAGACTCAACCGGAACGGGTGGGACTCTGGCGCGGACATGGCGCTGGTACTATAGGACCTGCCGGAAATATGCTGGTCAGTCGCTTTGGTCTATTGGGCGGTTTTCAACAGTGGTCAAGCGCGATTGTGTGCTGGGCAATGGGCGGCTATGGTCTGGGTCTGACCGGTACGCTGAAAACTCACACCAAAGAAGATATGGCATCTCACTCTCGCACCATCCTGCTCTGGGGCGCGACTCTCGCCAGTCAGCCAGGTCTCGCTCCCTATCTCATCGCGGCACGCAAACGTGGTGCCTACGTCATTCAAATCGACACACGCCGCACAGAAGTTTCGCGTCACGTCGATGAAGTCCTCCTGATCCAGCCTGGAACCGATGCTGCGCTCGCGCTCGCCCTGGCGCATGTGATCCTGCAAGAGGGTCTTCACGACCAGGAGTTTCTCGACGCTCATACGCTCGGCTTTGCGCCATTTGCCTCTCATCTTCAGCAGTACACACCAGAATGGGCCAGTGCGATAACTGGCATTGACGCGGAGTGTATGCGTGACCTTGCAAGGCGCTACGCTACCCAGAACCCGTCTGTAATTGTTCTGGGCGGAAGCTCTATGTTTAAGCACCAGCACGGTTGGGAGCCGAGTCGCGCCATCTCCTGTCTACCAGCACTGACCGGACAACTGGGCATTGCCGGTGGAGGTCTGGGACAGCGTCACGGGGCCTCGCCAGAGAGTACTGGATTCGCCGATGTCCTGGAGGGCGTCGTTAAGAAAATGCCAGCCGAGGCAACTATCCCCAGTCATATGGCAACCATTACAACCGCTTTAACCAGTGGTCAGTTAGATGTCCTGCTCTTATTCGGCACCAACATGCTTTCATCATTTTCCGATACCAACGAACTTGCTCGCGGTCTGAACCAGCTTAAGCTGATTGTCTCGTATGATCTCTTTATGAACTCGACCGCTCGTATGTATGCTGATCTTGTGCTACCCGCTACCGCCTGGTTAGAAGATATAGGACTGAAGCAAACTGCCACCCATATCTATCTGATGGAGCGTGCGCTCACCCCGGAGGGCGAATGTCGTACTCTCATCACTCTTTTACGCCAAATGGCTCAAAGACTTGCCATTGCTCATTTCTTTCCCTGGCAGGATGAAGAAGAGTATACTGATGCTTTTCTATCCGAACAAAAGATGCCGAAGGGCGAATCGCTCACAGTTGCTGAACTGCGTCGGCTCGGTGGATACTGGCAGAAACAAGGTCTTTCGCACATTGCCTATGAAGATTTCAGTTTCTCCACTCCATCTCATAAGATCGAGTTTTGGAGTGAGCGTGCTCAGCAGGCTGGCCTCCCCCCTCTACCATCCTACACTGTTCCTGCGGGCGAACACTATCCCCTGCGCTTCTGTCAGGGGCGCACCCTGACTGCTTTCCACTCCTTCTTCGATGAGGGTCAGGCACTCCCGACGCTTGCCAGGGCCAATCCGGGTCCCCAACTCTGGATACATCCCCAGGATGCCCAAACGCGCAATATAGTGAGCGGTGTTCCCATAAGCATCTTCAATCAACGCGGTCAATTCGAGGCCACTGCTCATGTGACTGACGATGTTTTGCCGGGGGTTGTCTGGATGCGCGACGGTTGGACTGGCATCAATCGTGTCACCAGCGGCTCACCGGTCGTCTCCCTCGTCGCGAACGACCTCGTGCCTGGTGTTCCTGGGGGACAGGCAGCCTATGATGCCTGGGTCGAAGTGAGCATGCAAAACGTATAGAAGAGAATAGTTAAAGAAAGAGGAACCGACAT
>DAOTTL010000347.1:0-15840 GCA_034438135.1 Ktedonobacteraceae bacterium
GCTCGTGCTGACTTCAACGCGCGTGTCGCTGGTCAGCCCTACATATCCGCCCTTGATCCTTCACTAGAACAACCTCTTGAACTCCCGAACTGGGTCAAACAAGAAATGACATATTGAAGCATCATAAGTATGAGTCATCCCTCATTTTCCAGAAAAGGGCAAACGCTCTTTCTGGCGGCTACGCCGCCAGAACTTCGAGAGAATGGCTGATTTTGGAAGCAGCTTTACTGCTTCCAAAATCAGCCATTCTCCCCTTTTCTCGGAGGCGGGGCGGCTTTGTTAGCCGCCGAAAAGGTAGGGATGACATAAATCGGGTGATATACCTATTGAACGAACATCAGGGATGACTCAGATCTTCTGTCGCCTCTGGCGATAGAGCCTGAGCAGTAAATGACGTTTCGCTAACTGGAACCCAGGCCTGACGATGATTATATTCGATCTCATACCAGAGGTTATTTGTTCCATCCTCCATAACAGTATAGTACGTTACAAAAGCTGCGCCTGCCGGGGCAGCGCCGATGACGTTCTCGCTCTTGCTCACTGGTTGGCCATAGATCTGTGCAGGCCCCCCATTGGGAGATACGATGGAAAGGAGAACCGGGGAGTTAGATGATGAATCATTGCCCTCAATACCATCGCCATGTCGAACGGCTAACCAGGCCAGTTGAGCGTCCGCAAAGTAGCTGGGTTTCGACGTATGAACTCGATCCTCTTCTCCATACCAGATCTGATACATGGTATCACCTGTGCCTGCGGCGTCCTTCTTTTTCGTCAGGTAGGCGTATGCGACACCCGGCTCTACATTGAATGAGACATCGGTGATATCATTCCCGTTTCCCTGCTGAGGGATCAGACCGGACCTGGTACTGGGTCCCCGATAGAGTGAGAAAAAGCTGAAGTTTGCCTGTGTCTCTCTACCATTTTGACCCAGAGGACGCTGATCGCTATGAGGATGCAGGGTGATGGTACCTGTTGGAGCGCTCTGGTCGAGTGGCATGCCCTGCTGGCTGATAAGTTTAAAGTAGTAATCCCATAGCCAGTAGGGACCGGGATCAACGTGGTTGGGAGACGCGGCCAACGTAGGAGAAGGGATCGTACCGTGGGAGATAACGTGTTCGCGGTCCAGAGGAAGATGATATTTCTGAAGTAGATAGGCAACCAGTTTAGCGGAAGCCAGATATTCGGTGGCATTGTACCATTGATAGCCATTGGCATCGAAACCTGCATTTTCGATCCCGATGGAGTGCGAGTTATACCAGAAATTGCCACCATGATAGGCAATATCGTGCTCTCGCACGACTTGATAGACGGTGCCATCGCTATCGACGATATAGTGAGCACTGGCCTGACTGTCAGGGTTCTGAAAAACGTTCAGCGCGTTCTGGGCCGTTCCTTCTACATCGTGAATGACTATCTCGTCAAGAGTATCGCTGGTGGAACGATTTGCGCCAGTGAAATTACAGGCCGTAGTGGGAGTAATATTGCAGTCAAACGTTTGCGGATTGAGTACACAATCAACTGCACCGGGATAGTCCACATTTTTATCGTTGGTGCAACCAGTGGGTACGGAAGCCGCAGCCTTTGGAGAACTGACGTTCCCTGTGACTGGCACGATTTTCTGAGGGGCAAGCGTGACCATTTCACCCTGATCGGTTTGAGCACGAAATCCCTGATTTAGAAGCTTGTACACGCTATCAGCGTACATCAAGGCAGTGGAGCGCACGGTTGCGTTGCTATATGCAGCAATGGCTCCATACCAGTGGGCGAGATCAGGCGGAAGGGTCCGTGTGGGAGAAAGCTGTAGAGCCTCTTCATGCAGGATAGCTGCGCCCCCAAGAATATTTGTAGCGAGGTCATTCTTTAGTTGAGTTGTACTGACCTTCAGGGTCTGCGCGGCAAGATCCAGGGTATCTCCATTAGCATTTCGCACAAGGTGCATACAGCCAAAACCATTATCGATGCTTGGACTGCCACCATGGTTGCTCAGACGACCCTCCATATAACAGATACTCTTGAGCAGTTCAATGGGAACACCGTACCTTTGAGAAGCGTTGCTAAAAGCCTGCTCAGCACTCATAGAAGCCGTGGAACGCGCTCCAGGCGAATGTGCCAGCGCCTGTGTGTGAGTATAGCCAGTAACAACGACGATCAGTGAGGCGCAGAGAAAAAAAAGTTTGCATACTGTACGCATACGAAGCCGGGACAGAGAGGTTCTCGTGCGCATAAGGGATTATTCCTCCTCCACATAGTTCGTGAAAAGCCAGATCCAGAAGAATTGCTCGTCATTTACATACATCTTTGTACCTATCCACCATTGCGGCACCCCAAAGCGGATCGAAGAAAGGAATCCCTCTGCCAGCCTCTCCGTTTCGTCAGGATAGCAGAGAAATCTACAGCGATCAAGTGATTTTACATTAAGGAGAGGTTGAGAAACTGAGGAATCATTAGCGGTTCTCTCGCAGAGTAATAAGTGTGACAAACGACTATTGTATACATGATAAATAATAATCTATATAGCCCATTTGTATTAGATAGATGGTATGCTGAGGAATATCATGGTATATTCTAACGTGATACCGATGAGAAAATGAGCAGAAAAGTCAGGGAGAAGAGTGGGAGATATGCTCAAAATTTATATTGAAGACAACTCTTTTATACAACCACGGCCCATGGAAGTTTCGGCGGAGGCTCCTCTATCCCAACTATTGCCTGCACTGGTTAAAGAGTTGGGTCTGCCTCAGAGGGATCCCGGGGGACAGCCGCTGGTCTATCTCTTACGCGTGGGTGACCGTACATTACCCGAACATGCCAGTCTACGCATGCTAGGGGTACGAGCAGAGGAGCATCTCAAAATTGAAGCACACTCCACTACATCCTCAATCGTGCCAACTCAGAGAGCAAAACAGCCTGCCCTGGCGGTCACGCACTCAAATGAGTTTTACTCAGATCAAACGCTAACCGATATTGGTGTATTTGGCGCTACAAATAATCCGGCTTCTCCGAACGCCGCGTACACATTTGATCAGCAAGCGCCTGAACACTACTCTTTCCCTCCGATCGATATGATGGATGGCAAACCACGTCGATCGCGTCGAGCCTTTCTGGTGGGGGGAAGTGCACTTCTAGCGTGTGCGGGAATTGGTCTGGGTTATGCAGCCTACCGATCGCTTTCGTCTGTCACTCCTCCTCCGACACCTGGACCCGCAGTAAGTGGGCCAGTGGTTTCGACTAAACCAACGACCGCCGCGATACCAAATGCGGCCCTCCCAACGCGAGCGAATTCGCTGCTAGCCTTCACACAACATCAGCAGACGGTGCGTACGGTCGCCTGGTCTCCCGACGGGACACAGGTGGTCAGCGGCGCAAATGACAGGTTGCTGCTCATCTGGGATACAACTGGCCATGTAAATCGACGCATGGCCCAGGTTGCGGCAGTGCATGCAGCGACATGGTCCCCAAACGGTCAGCAGTTAGCAGTAGCGGCGGCTAACCAGGTTCTTTTTCTGAACGCGCTCAATGGCAAAGTTGATGCGAGGAATACACACACACACAAAGGAACGGTAATGGCCCTGGCCTGGTCCAAACAACAGCCGCAAATGCTGGTTTCGGCTGGTTCGGACAAGCTGGCCGTGGTCTGGAACACGCAGACATTTCAGCCGCAGGTCTTTTTTCGCAAACACGGCAATCCAATTATGTCGGCGACGTGGGCTTCAGATGGTCAAACTGTTGGAACCTGTTCTACCGGCGGGGTAACACGCATCTGGAACGGACAAAACGGACAGGAACTCCACGGCTTTTTCATGGATGGACAGGCGACAACACCTGTGCTGGCGTTTGAACCCACAGGAACACATCTGGCGGTAGGAGGTGCGGACGGGGTGATACGTCTTTGGGCAAACGGTTTAACCTGTCAGGTTGAGGGACAGGGCAATACAGCCGGACAGTGTATGGATCAACCCCGGCACTTACAGGCTCACACAAAAGCGATCCGTGCGCTGGCATGGTCGCCTGATGGACGTTTCCTGGCCAGCGCGGGAGATGATGGTCAACTACTGATCTGGTATCCAGCTCAAAGTCAAAAGCCGCTGGTGAAAGTTACCCAGAAAGCTGCCATCCTGGCCCTTAGCTGGTCGCCCGATGGGAAAAAGGTTGCCACTGCCTCCGGTCGCGTTGTCACACTCTGGGAACTGATCTGAACTGGCTGTCAGCAGAAGCTATTCCCTATCTGTTCGCCTCCACGACGATGCTGTTCTGACCCTCTGCCTCTAAGAATTGCTCCGGGTTCCGATCAAACTGACGCTTACAGGCGAGACAACAAAAGTAAAATTCCCGACCGTCATAGGTACTCTTGTGGCGTGCAGTGGCGATCTCGACCGTCATATGACAGACGAGATCAATCGCCTCACCAGTCAGTACTTGATCTTCGGACTGAACCGGCTCTTGAACCTCTACAGGCAAGACACTTTTGGCGTTTTTTTGTAAAGCAGCATCTGTTTTACCCGCGAGTCGATGCCGCAGTTGAATCAGTTCGGCAATGATACTGGCAGCGATCTCCGTTGGCGCTACCGCACCAATATCCAGACCTGCCGGAGCTTTCAGTCGCGCTATGTCTTTCTCCGCCAGACCCGCTTCGCGCAGGTAAACACGACACGCTTCCGCACGACGTGGACTGCTCACAAGACCAATATAGGCGGCAGAACTGGGCAGAACCTTCTCAAGGGCGATCTCGTCATATTGTCCATGGGTCGCGACCAGCACAAAGGTGCGTTCATCAATCTGCATCTGACTCAGATTCCCGTCATCCTGCACAGTTACCACAAAGTCGAGTACCGGAGCCAGTTGAGTGAGCACATGGATAACGGGCGAGTCTCCAATCAAGAGCAGATGGGGCTGGGGCAGATGCGGCTCAATATAGACATCCAGTGTGCCCCCACTTGCGCAGGTCATAGGAAACTGACGGATACCTCGCATCTCCCCCATTTCATCTGAACCCAGCCGCAACAAAAATGGATCATCCCCATCACGCAAGATACGCCTGGCCTCACGTAAGACTATCGGCTGAACACAACTTCCCCCAATCCAACCAGTTAATTTTCCATTTTCCTGGATAAGCGCCTGCGCTCCAGGTTTCGCGGAAGTAGGACGATCGCAGCGGACAACAGTTGCCAGGATAAATGGCTTACCCGCCTGTGTCAGTTCCAGGGCAAGCTCCATTATGGATTGAAACATCACACTCTCCAGAGATTACTGCGAAGATGCCTGTCTTCTTCACTGTGTCACCGCAGGCGACACAGTGAAGAAAAACGGAATTTTTCGGGGACCTTCGTTGTCCTTACAAAAGACCCTCAACATCTTCTTCTGTTCACACTGCGCGTTAATCTAACGTAAGGCCCTTTTCTTTGAGAACGCTCCAAACTTTCCAGGGCGTCACCGGCATATCAATATGGCGCACTCCGACATGGGCCAGTGCATCTACTATGGCGTTGACAATTGCCTGAGGCGCACCAACGGTCGGTGACTCACCAACCCCTTTGGCACCAATGGGATGGTGCGGTGAAGGAGTGACTGTCCGATCGGTCTCCCAATGTGGAGTCTCCATCGAAGTAGGAATCAGATAGTCCTGGAACGTTCCGTTGAGAATGTTGCCATTCTCATCGAAGGTCAGTTCTTCATACATTGCCGGGGCCAGTCCCTGCGTGAGACCGCCATGAATCTGTCCCTCAACAATCATTGGATTGATGATGACCCCACAATCGTCCACAGCCATGAAACGTCGAATGTGAATCTGACCTGTTCCACGGTCCAGATCAACGATGCAGATGTAGCTACCAAAGGGATAGGTCAGGTTCGGCGGATCGTAGTAGTTGACCGCCTCCAGTCCTGGTTCCAGGTAAGGGGGACAGTTGCTATAGGCGGCAAAGGCCAGTTCTTGAATGGTCTTGCCCTTGTCAGGAGAACCTTTGACGAAAAAACGCCCCGGCTCCCATTCAAGGTCCTCCTCGCCCACCTCCAGGAGATAGGCCGCGATCTTCTTGGCCTTGTCACGTACCTTGCGAGCGGCCAGAGAGGTTGCAGCACCACTGACCGGCGTACTACGGCTGGCGTAGGTGCCCAGGCCATATGGTGCGGTATCGGTATCGCCATGCTCTACCTCTACATCGTCAGGCGAAAGACCCAGTTCAGCAGCAATGATCTGCGCAAAGGTCGTCTCATGTCCCTGGCCCTGAGTCTGAGCACCAATACGAGCCAGGACTTTGCCAGTCGGATGAACACGTACTTCACAGCTATCGAACATCTGGATGCCCGCTATATCGAAATGATTGCCGGGACCCGCCCCAACGATTTCAGTAAACGAGGAGATGCCTATGCCCATCAGTTCACCGCGCTCACGTTTCTCCAACTGCTCGCGCCTCAAGCCCTCATAGTCCACATTCTTCATCGCCAACCGCAGTGCCGCCTCATAGTTTCCACTGTCGTAGGTCCAATCGAGCGCTGAACGATAGGGAAAAGCCTCTGGCTTAATGAAGTTCTGGATGCGCAATTCCGCCGGATCTTTGCCCAGATCGTGCGCCAGGGTGTCCATAATACGCTCGATTAGATACGAGGCCTCGGTGACACGGAAGGAGCAGCGATAGGCAATGCCGCCCGGTGCCTTATTGGTATGGACGGCGTCCACCTCAACGAAGGCACTCTTAAAATCGTAGGAACCAGTACAGATATGAAAAAGGCCAGCCGGAAACTTGGTCGGCTGCGCTGCGGCATCAAAGGCCCCATGGTCAGCCAGGGTATTGACGCGCAGGGCCTTGACATTGCCCTCTTTATCACTGGCAACCTCAGCGTGAATATGATAGTCACGCCCAAAACCGGTACTACCCAGATTCTCGCTGCGATCCTCAATCCATTTGACTGGTTTGCCGGTCTTCAACGATGCCACGACAGCACAAACATAGCCGGGATAGATCGGCACTTTATTCCCAAACCCGCCACTATAATCTTACACTTTGCGATAACGGGCCTCTACAAATGAGTAGAGTCCATATGCAAACAATCCTAGCGCCACAATGCCCAATAACCAGGGACCAAATGGCTGCTTCAAAAGTTCTGTCAAGGCTGTGTCCAGGCCCCTGGCTTCCCCTGGGTTCTGTTTAACGGCAGCAACAATCAGAAAAATGCCAACAATAGCTAGCACCACGCCCAGGGCCGCATGTCCAAATTGACCAAGGATTGTGATACCCCTACGTGCCTGAGCGCCGAGGGTGGAGAGGTTGAGGGTAAGCAGGAACTTCTTTTTGTAAGCTTTCCAGATCAGATAACCCGCAACTCCCAAAACGGCACAACCCACCAGAATAACCAGGAAAACCCCGGCAGGCTCTTTAAGCAATATCTGGGTCCAGTTCTGTGTCGAACTCGTCGAACTTCCTTTTGTAGTCGAACCAGTCAGAGCGATCTGGGCGGCAACCACTCCTAGCAGCCCATACGAGATTGCGACACCAACATAGCTCAGGCGCGACCCAATACCCTTAGCGTCCTTGCCCTTATGCTCAGTATCAAAAATTGCTTGAATAAGGCTCCAGAGCGCAAAACTAAAAAGTCCTACAGTGATAACAATCATCAAAACACGTCCAAAGCCTTCCCCAAGCGGGCTATTATAGAGGGCCGTCAGTGCTCCATTGCGATCTGTTGCCCTACCACCATGGCCGGTCGCCAACAGGATCGAGAGAAAACCAATCACGATATAGATAATACCCTTGACTGTGTATCCTAAACGGGCAAAAAATTTCATGACTGGACTTTCCGCTTGTCGGCGTGCAAATTGCTCGGACTCTTTCATTTTTGCCTGTGCACTCATATGTCTTCTTCCTTACAGTATGATCGCTATCTCTCAATATTCTTGTGGTTGGCTCTAACACGGATGAACCATATCGAATGGATACGTTGTAGCAGCTATGCCGCCACATCTTCATATGAGTCATCCCTGCTTTTCCAAAATCAGGAGAAAAGGCGTTCGGCCTGCTGTGCAGGCCGCCCCACTCCCTTTTCTTAAGAAAAGGAGCCATGAGTCATCCCTCGTAACTACTCAGGTACCCTCTGTTCTCCCTGCGAGTTGGGGGCGGTTTCGGCAGGGCACCTGAGTAGTTACCATCCCGAACTTTTCTGCGGCTTGTAAAGCCGCCCTTCCCCCCGAGAAAATGAGAAATGGCTGAGTTTGGCAGCAGCGAAGCTGCTGCCAAACTCAGCCATTTCTCATTGAAAAGCTGGCGGCGCAGCCGCCAGCAAGAGCGTTTGCTCATTTTACAAAAATGAGGGATGACTCATATTTTTGAACCGGGGAGGGGTTTCTCACGAGAATGAAATAGCCCTGCTCGCTGCTTCTGGAGAATTGCTGAGAATTGGTAGCTCTGGTATTCTGGTAATGAGCAGGGGATATCAACCTTTATATCCCTGTAACATTGTGTGCTGTTGAGTCGTGTTATCCCTATGGAACTGCTTAAGGGGTGCCACTTTCGCAGGGAGAAGCCTTTTTAAGTGAGAACCAAAGTTTCTACGTGGGGCAACGTTGCCAACAGCGCAAAGAAAGGTTTGAAGAAGATGCTAATAATACCCACAACCTCCAAACGGCCCCGTGGTCTTGCTGCAATGAGTCCTGAACGGCGGCGTGAGATAGCTAGCAAAGGTGGACGCACATCTCAGGCGCGGGGAACAGCTCATCAGTGGACGGCGGAAGAGGCCTCCGCTGCTGGCAAAAAGGGCAGCGCACGCTATGCACAGCGCAAAGATAGCGAACAGAGCGCGAGCATGATTCAATAGTTAGCTATCCCTGTAAGGTCCGTTAAATGAGGGTATAGATAAAGAAGAGTTTAGTCAATTGTCTATCTTCCTCTATGGATAACATAAAATGTCAATTGAATGCATTTGTAGATAAAATCAGGATTGTATACTTGAATCGTGGCTGTCAAGTGTGACTATACCATGTGAGGCAGCCCAACGCAGCACTTCTGCGGCCAGATAGAGTGAGCCAGTAGCACAAATCAGGTCATCAGAATGGACCAGGTTGTGGGCAAGTTCCATGGCCTGGTCGCTTTTTATGGCGGTGGAGATCTGAACGTGCGGCGCATATCTCTCAAAGAGGGTTTGCATCTGCTCTAAGGTAGCAGCGCGTGGAGTATCTGCCTGTGTCAGAATAACGCGGTCTATTCCAGCCAGCGTTTGTACTATGCCTGGCAGATCTTTGTCAGTGTTGATACCAAGCACAACGCATAGCTGTTTGAAGCGGAACAGATCGCGCAAGCTCTCGACGAGTTTTTGCATAGAGTCGGTATTATGTGCCCCATCTACAACTACCGTTGGTTGGTGGCCAATGATCTCCAGACGTGCTGGCCAACGAACGCCACGCAATCCCTGACGCAGTGTGGCTTCGTTCCATTGGCATTCGGCTCTCCCGCTGGCACGCAGGATTTCCAGGGTTGCCAGTGCCAGCGTAGCGTTCTCTAGCTGGTGAAGACCTATCAGGGGAAGCTCCAGGTTGTCATAGGTTCTTTGTGGTGTGGTGACCGTGAATGTCTGGCCTACGGAACTGCGTGTACGCGTTTCGTAGCGATAGCTGATCGCGGGGAGTATTCCGGCTTCGACCTCATCTTGCGCGGGATCATCAGTGCTTGGACCAACACGGATCAGCGGTGCCTGACGTCTTTGGGCGACGCTGGCAATGGCTCGTAAGGCCTCGGGAGATTGTGCTGAGGTGACGATTGGACGATGTTGTTTGATGATGCCTGCCTTTTCAGTTGCGATCTCTGTCAACGTGTGACCCAGGATCTGCATATGGTCATAGCTAATCGAGGCGATTACCGAGACGAGTGGCTGGAGAATGTTGGTTGCATCCAGACGTCCACCAATGCCTACCTCTATAACCGCATGCTTTACGCTCTGATGTTGAAAATAGAGCAGCGCCAGACCTGTTGTTATCTCGTAAGGGATAAAGGGTGCAAGCGTTCTCTCGCTGTCAATCTGTTCCACTACCGTTTGTATTTCAGGCAGGAGCGCGGCCACTTCTTCCTCGCTGATCAGACGTCCCCGTGCACGTATGCGCTCTCGGAAGGAGTGCAGATCGGGTTGTGTGTAGAGTCCTGTAGACGTGCCCGCGCTGCGCAAAACGGCTTCGATGCAGACGGCGGTGGAACCTTTGCCTTTAGTGCCAGCAATCAGGGTACTGCTATAACTCTGATGAGGATTGTTCAGAGCTTCTAGCAGGCGGCCTTCTCGCAAAAGGTGCTGGTCCTCGTCGTTGTTAAATGAACCACTGCGCTCAAAATCGTTGCGTTGGTGGATATATGAGAGAGCTTCAGTATAATTCATGATATGCTATTTCTTCTGTTCTGGTAGAGGTATGCGGAGATGAGCGCGTACAATAGCGTCGCTCATGGTGACTACACGCATCATTGCATGGACATCGTGCACCCGCACGATATCCGCCCCCTGAGCAATGCCCAGAGCGACCGCGGCGGCGGTTCCTTCCAGGCGTTCGTCGGGAGGGAGTCCACCCAATACAAGTCCGATAGTTGACTTACGCGAGACGCCCAGGAGTATGGGGCGTCCAAGCGTGCGTAGTTCACCCAGACGACGCAGGAGAGTTAGATTCTCTTCAGGCGTCGTTCCAAACCCGATACCTGGATCGATAATAATGTTCTCCCAGGCTACACCACCTGTCAAAGCCTGGTCAATACTGTGCGCGAGAAAACGCGTCACATCGCTAACGATCTCATGCTTCTTATAGCCGCGCATATTGGCCATAAGGATGATTGGAACGCTGCGTTCAGCGATGAGGCTGGCCATAGCTGGATCATGTTGCAGGCCCCAGATATCATTGACCATGCAGGCACCTGCATCCAGTGCTTGACGAGCTACTTCTGCCTTATACGTGTCTATGGAGATGATAATCTCTGGTGGGAGTTGTTCAGCCAGGATCCGCACAACGGGGAGCACGCGCCTCAGTTCTTCCTCAGGGGGAAGAGGAGCAAAGTTGGGTCGAGTTGATTCGCCTCCTACATCAATCAGTGTTGCTCCGGCGGCGACAAAGGCACGCGCCTGAGTCAGTACATGCTCCGGGATTTTTTGTTGATCTGATCCCGCCAGCAATCCGTCCCCTGAGAAAGAGTCGGGGGTTATATTGATAATGCCCATGACATGAGTGTGTGTTCCCCAACTGAGCTGTCTGCGTCCCCAGATAGTTGGCGAAAGCGTGTTAAGCATAGTGGACAATCCTTTGCGTTCGTTCTTAAAAAGATAGAGCTATATGAGTGCTCATGTTTCTAAAAAGACCTGCTCTGCATATGCTACAATAATCTCAGTGTACACGCCTGATCCTGCGTCCAAAGGACGAAAAAAAATCCTCTGGCCTGATTTGCCACAAATGCATCAAGCGTCTTGACAGAAACACATTTCAAAGATAGAAGGAGAATTCTTATGGCTTTAGCACATCCTTTAAAAATTGGCTATAAAGCATCTGCGGAGCAATTTGGTCCGAGACCATTGCTTAATTTCGCGATAGAGGCAGAACAGCTTGGCTTTGATAGTGTCTGGGTCAGTGACCATTTTCAGCCCTGGCGTCATACGAACGGACATGCACCTTTTGCCTTTTCCTGGTTAGCGGCACTGGGTGAACGCACCGAGCGTATTCTGATGGGTACCAGTGTTTTGACTCCCACCTTTCGCTATCAACCTGCGGTCGTAGCTCAGGCCTTTGGGACGTTGGGTTCGCTCAATCCTGGCCGACTCATTCTGGGCGTCGGTTCGGGTGAGTCGCTTAACGAGGTCGCAGTTACGGGCGGAGAGTGGCCAGCTGCTAAAGAGCGTTTAGCACGTCTGCGCGAGTCGATCGAGTTGATTCGTCGCCTGTGGACAGATGAATTAGTCACTTTTGAAGGAGAGTACTATCGTACTCTTAACGCGACTATCTACGACAAACCCGACCAGCCTATCCCCATTTATATCAGCGCGGGTGGTCCAGTCGCCGCCAGATATGTAGGGCGGGTAGGGGATGGCTTTATCTGTACCTCTGGCAAAGGCGAGGAACTCTATCGTGATAACCTGCTCCCTGCGGTGGAAGAGGGCGCAAAGGCGGCGGGCCGCGATCGTTCAAGCATTGAGAATACGATTGAGATCAAGGTTTCTTTCGATACAGATCGTGCGAAAGCCATGGAAGATACGAAGATCTGGGCTGCACTCGCACTGCCTGCTGAAGATAAAGTAGATATCCATGATGCGCGTGAGATGGAGAAAAAAGCTGAGACCGTGGTCGATCAGGCCCATCGGCGCTGGCTGGTCTCCAGCGACCCGGAGGAACATATTGAGCAGATTCGTCCTTATATCGAATTAGGCTTTACTCATCTGGTCTTTCATGCACCCTGCGACGATCAGTCTCGTTTCCTGCAACTCTATGCTAAGGAGATTCTTCCTCGTTTGAAACAGCGCTGGGGCTAGTTTTCTTTCAATTTAAAAAGTAATATGAGTCATCTTTGGGGGATTGCGGGCGCTGCGCCCGCAATCCCTCTTTTCTTCCTTCAGGGTAGGGCGATTTCGCTCGACAGTGTCTTTCGCCAACAACGTCTCCTTGAGAAGAAGTGAGGCTGGTTGGCAGGGCGCATGCGCCCTGCCAACCAGCCTCACTTCTTCTTGTTTCGGGGGAGGAGTGGCTTTGCCACTCAAAAACGCAACAATTTTTCCTTTTCTCACTGTTTTTCTGAAAAAACTATCTATTTCAGTGCCTATAGACAAAATATACGCCTATTCAATGAGAAAATGTGACTAGAGTAACTGAAATTTGGGTCGTATTATGGTAAACTCAGTGTGCATTATGGTAAACTCAGAAAAAATAGTCTAAGGGGTTCGATCGACGAATGTTACTATGGTCTCTTTATAAGATATTTTCCCAGAAAGTAGAATAAGCGCAATCATCTATTAAACGCGCTTCAATATGCGAACCCTTACGGGAGTAAAAAGAGAATGAAGCAATGTCCATTTTGTGGGGCCAATTTGCCTTCGACCGCAAGTTTTTGTGGGAACTGTGGAAATACACCTTTCAACGGTATAGAGCCGGCTACTCGCATAGGTGCTAGCTCCGATTTTGACAGCCCTGTGCCACCGAAAAATCTTCTGGCTGAGAACCAGACTGAGGACCATTTTAATGCAAGTCCTGATATGGGCAAGGATAGGGATCAGCGGACTTTTATCAGTTTATCCACCAGCCCCACATTTTTGCTCTCAAACGACCAGCCCGATGGCTCTCTAATGCCGCCTGTCTCTGTCGAGGAAGAAGACGAAGAAGAAGAGAAGCGCCGTCAAGCTGCTCTCTTCGGTTTTGCCGTGCCTCTACTGGGCGAATACTGGGCGAATGCGCCGACTATTGATCAGATGCCGTTGGTCCAGGGTGTGCCTCCAGCTGGCAATATGCCGTTGGTGAGTGGACCTTCTCCGTTACAGAATGGTTCTCTTTACTCCCCACCAACCAGGCCCCCCCAGCAAGCTAACTGGTCCAACGCTTCCAGTGCACCAGTTACCCCAAACCCTGCTCCATACTCAACTCCCGTCTATTCGCCTGGACCGTCTTCTGGTCCTGGGCCGCAGGGAGGATCACCGGGACCCTCCACTGGCTCACAGGGAGGGTCGCCGCCAGTCAATGGTTGTCTGACGATCTTTATCGTCGTCGTAGTGAGCCTTGCGCTGATCCTGTTAAGTATTGTCGGCCTGGGATTGACTGTCTGGTCCCCCTTGCTCTCTTTGTCGGGTACAACCAGTGTTTCTCCAGGGAGTCCTCTCACCCTGCACGGCAGCAGTTTTCTTCCTAACAGTACTGTCACGTTGACCATTGATGGAGGCGAGGCTATCTATCGGGTCCAGGGGGCGGCTTCTATGCCGGTGACGTATCGGCAAACTTCGAACATGGCAAGTATTGTGAATCCATTCTCCAATACAGATGTATCCACTACCAGTAGGAGCAATACAGTTGTTGTCGGAGGTGATGGCACATTTACGATCACACTTTCGGTAGATCCAGCATGGTCTGTCGGTCGCCATACTATTCATGCCACCGAATTGCCCAGCCATCGCAGTGCCTCACAGCCTTTTACAATCACTCAGAACAATTCAACTGTGACCCCGACCGTTACACCAACCCCTTCGTCAGCGGTCACATCGACTCCTACCGTCAACCAGACTGTTACGCCAACCCCCTCGTCAGCGATCACACCAACTCCCATCCCCACGGTCAGTCCCACTCCTATTATCAGTCCCACTCCTATTATCAGTCCCACGGTTACGCCACCACCCACGTTGAGTTGTGCAACACCTGGAACGCTCTCTCTAGCTCCTGTAAGTGAGTTCAACACACAAACGGTGACTGGTGGTATCGTCCTCTGTACCAGCGGTTCCGGGAAGCTGAATTGGACCGCTAGCTGGAATCAGAACGCGGCGCCCTGGCTGCAACTCAGCCAGAGCAGCGGCACAATTCAGGCTCCAAACAAGATTCAGTTAACTGCCAGAGCGTCAGCAGCCAATCTCGCAGCGGGTACATATAAAGCAACAATTACCTTTGCCGACCAGCAAGGTAGGAACATACACACTGTGAGCGTTATTTTCACTGTACAGGCGACGTGTCTCAGTGCTTCCCCGCTCAGGCTCAGTTTTGCAGGCGTGGCAGGGGTTAGCAATCCGCCTGCCCAGACCGTAACAATCACCAACTGTGGATCGACCAGTACCTGGTCCGCAGGTGCCACGACCGTCTCTGGTGGCAACTGGCTCTCTGCAAGCCCCAGTAGGGGCACTCTCCAGGGTGGCAGTTCTTCTCTCATTACCGTACAAGCAGCGGTTCTGATGGCAAAGGTCCCCTCTGGGCGCTACCAGGGTGCGATCACCATCAAGCTAGGTTCGCAGACAGAGACCATCTCTGTGATCCTCTCAGTCTCGTCTCAACTCACCGTCGTGCCTGCCCCGACCCTCTCAGTCGTTCCAACCTTGTTAGATGCGAACACCCGGCCATGTTCCTCTAGCGGAGGTAACTCGTTCTGTACGGTCAATTTAACCAACCAATCAGGGATAGTAACGTTGAACTGGTACGCGACGTCAAATGTGAGTGACGTGACCGTTACTCCAGTCAGTGGAACCATCCCGGCGGGAGGTACGAATCCTGAGGTGAAGATCATCGTTTCATCCAAGCTATGCGGCCAGACCGTGACCGTGACTTTCAATGGACCTGGCAACTCGGTGATGGTCAATTGGATTTGTAATAGAATCTCATAAGAGATCGAGCCGTAGGAGCAGCAGAAAGGGTAGTGAAGTATGGAAAATGATCCACTCATTGGAGCACAATTGGGTGCGTATCAGGTGCAAAGTACGTTGGGTGAGGGTGGTATGGCGCATGTCTATAAAGCCTACCATTCTCGACTACGCCGTGAGGTTGCGATTAAGGTTATTCTCTCTGAGATTGCGGACCGAGAGGGCTTTCAGGCTCGTTTTGAGCGTGAGGCTCAGGTTATCGCCAGTCTGGAGCACCCCAATATCGTGAGTGTCTACGACTTTGGGGAAGATCCTACCCTGAATATCACCTATCTAGTGATGCAGTATGTTGGTGGAGGAACGTTGCGTGACCAGTTACGCGGCGTTCAAGCACTTGATCCGCGACAGGTCATATCCTACGGTATTCAGATGGCTCGTGCACTTCATCATGCGCACAAGCGTGGGATTGTCCACCGCGACGTAAAGCCGCCAAACATGCTTATTTCAAGTACCGATCCGAACCATTTGCTGCTTTCAGACTTTGGGATCGCCAAACTCTACGCCAGTAACGAA
>DAOTTL010000348.1:0-3241 GCA_034438135.1 Ktedonobacteraceae bacterium
CAGGTGGAGAGAAAAAGAACTTTTCAATCGATCTCTTGACTTTACCCAATCGGGCTATTGGTTCGTTACCCATAGAAAAGCCTCACGTCCTATATAGTAGATTACAGTGAAATATAACGATGCAAACGTCTACATATTGAAGGGCCTGAAAAACTATACCCAGCCTGTTCGCAAAGGAAGTTAGCTATGCTTGTATTTGGCATCATGATTGTGCTGTTTAGCCTGCTCGCAGCAGCCGTGGGCGTCTCTGTTGCACTGCGCCTCCAATATCGAGTACTGACAGAAGATCAGCAGGAACGTTCAGGCTGGCAAGAGGCTCAGGCGGGTCACCAGCGAGTCTGGGAAGGGCAGCAGAAAAGACAAATGTCGGAGGTAGAGAGAAAACTGGCTCAACAGATAGAGGATATGCACGAAAAATGGCAGTACTGGCAGCAGACATGGAATGAGCGGGCAAGGCAAGATGACCTGGATCTGAAAATGCGGATCGATGCGGAACATGAATTGGCTCGTCTGCCTCACGTTGAGAGCATTACTCTCTCTGTCGGCTCGAATGCACCCGAGAACTGGCGACCACCAGTTCTCTACCGGGCTGATCTACGCGGGCGCGATCTCTCGTATCGCTACCTGGGACGAGCCGATCTACGCCAGGCACAACTTATTGGTGCCAATCTTTATATGGCTGACCTGACTGGTGCCGTGTTGACTGGTGCTAATCTGACCGATGCTGATCTGATTGGTGCTAATCTGACCGATGCTGATCTACGCGATGCTAACCTTTCTGGCGCGAACTTGTTGGTCGCCGATCTACATCGTACGCTTCTCTATGGAGCTATTTTGTTAGATATGCAAAATCTGGCACCAGAACAATTAGAGACTGCTCTGTACGATCCTTCTATGACTGATCCTTCTAATAAATCTATGGACATGACACTTCCACGCCTCCCGAGCGTTAATCTTTCAGCATTGAAGACGCTCCCTTCTTCTACTTTCTCTGCTGAACAATCTAACGTGCCCGCCCCTCAGCCACAACCTGTTCCTGAATTGCCAACCTTTGTCTCTCAACTCTCAAATGACGAGGCATCTCTGCCAGCCATTGGGGAGACACCTGTTCCTGAACTGCCAATCTTTGTCTCCCAACTCTCAAATGACGAGGCATCTCTGCTGCCTCCTGAAGAAACGTTTATTTCTGAGCCTTCGACTTTTGTCGCTCACCTTCTCAGCAGCGACTCCTCTCTGCTACCTCTATCTGGTTCAGAGAATGGGAGTGAGGACACCTTGCTGATCTTCACAAAAGAGCCAGTTCATCATGAAGAACCCTTCCAAACCACCCAGGCTCTGGAAAACGTTATTGACGAAAACGAACATACTATTACTATGCCCTCTATTGTTGAAAATGGCAAACAGAAAACATCAGCAAGCCCGGCGAATGAGTCCACGTCCACTTTAGATAAAATGGGTCAATACTCATTTTTCGATAGACAGGGGAATGAGAATAAAACAGATTCCTTAATCGGAGAAAATGATACCATCAAAGCTATTCCACGACAGACCCAGAGCAGTGAATCGTCCATACAACCAACACTGGCAAGTCAGGGCGGAGAGAATGTATCCTCCACATTGAGCAATAACAAAAATGACACCAACGGAAATTATAAGAAAAATCCACGCAAACGGTCCAGCGCTACTGATCTCATGTGAGAAAGTTTAAACAAAAAGTATGAGTCATCTCTGCTTTTGCAAAAGCAGGACAAAAGGCTTTGAGCCTGCTATCAGGCAGGCTTCCCCTACCCATTTTACAAAGAAGGGGCGAACGTGTTTGGCGGACACATGCCCCGTCAAACACGCTCGCCCCTTCTTTTCTCTAGGGGGAAGGGCGGCTTTACAAGCCTCAGAAAGAAGACCTTCGTGTTCTCTCAGCCGAACTTCTAGGCGAGTTCTTTCATCTCGATGAGGATATGTCGAATATGGTTCAGGGCCGTTTTGATCTCGGCGGTGGTGATGCCATAGTGTGTAACCGCACGTATCTTGCCCTCGCTGATCTGACCCAGCAGAATACCCTGTTCCCGTGCTCTTTCTATGAAGAGGTTGGTCTGCACTTTATTGAGCACCTGGCCATCTGTGTTATGCAATGAGAAAATGACGATATTTGTGACGATCCGTTCAGGATGGATCTCAACCTGAGGAAAATCTGCCAGACCCTCGGCCAGTAGTTTGCTATTCTCGTGGTCCTCGGGCAGTCGCTCAACCATTTCCTCCAGAGCGAGAATGCCCGCCGCAGCAAAAATACCTGCCTGGCGCATGCCACCACCCATAAGTTTGCGTATGCGGTGCACACGCTTGATGAAAGCACGACTACCTACAACCATCGATCCAACCGGTGCGCTCAGTCCCTTAGAGAGACAGAACATGGCCGAATCGACGCTGTTCAGCAGATCTTTGACCGGGACGTTTAGAGCTGTTGCTGCATTAAAGATCCTTGCCCCGTCCATATGGACCGCCAGTCCGTGGGTGTGTGCGATTACTGTCAGGGTCTCTATCTGCTGAACCGTGAGTGCTGTGCCTCCGCAATAGTTGTGAGTGTTCTCCAGACAGAGGAGCGTGGTGGCGGATGTGTGTTCATCGCTCTCATCCATGATGTTTGCTCTTACTTCCTGTGGATCAAACATTCCGTGCTGGTCTGTTTTGACAACGATGCGAGGTGAACCACCAAGTGTTGAGGCGCTGCCCTGCTCATTGAGGTAGATATGTGACATATCCCCTACGATAAAGGCCTCGGAACGCGCTGTATGTGCCAGCACAGCAGCCGTATTTCCCATGCTGCCGGTGGGAACCAGCAGGGCTGCCTCTTTGCCCGTAATTTCTGCTGCCAGTTCTTGCAGACGGTTCACAGTTGGGTCTTCTCCGTAAACGTCATCGCCTAGTTCAGCGTGGTACATAGCCTCGCGCATAGCTTGAGTGGGGAGGGTAACGGTATCACTGCGTAGATCAATGGTCATTGTTTACTCTCTATTCTGTGCTAGCTGTTGTGCTTGTTTTTTCTGGAAATGCACCAGTGTTTTTTTGAGATATTTTGTCTTCTTATAGTAACATAATTGGACGATTTCTATGGATTTATGAGCCGCTCCACCCCCTAAAAATATGGGTCATTCCTGCTTTTGTAAAAGCAGGACAAAAGGCTTTTGGACTGCCACGCAGGACGCTCCCTTACACGTAGAGGTTGCTTGCCGATCTGCTGCGTCGG
>DAOTTL010000349.1:0-5255 GCA_034438135.1 Ktedonobacteraceae bacterium
ATATCCGTTTTCATGATTTGCGACACAGTGCGGTGACGATTTTGTTGGAGATGGGTGTACCGGCTCAGGTTGTACAGGAAATTGCTGGTCACAGTAACATCAGCACCACCTTGGGAATCTATGGGCATGTGTTGCCTGGCCAGCAAGCCAAAGCAGCGGATCATTGGGATGGTAAGCTGGGAAGTGCTAAATCAAGCGAGAACTGCCAACTCTTACGCCAGCAATGGCAAGGATATAGTCCTGTTACGAAAGATCGTCTGGAAAGATCACTAAAACTATATGGTGAAGATGCTGCCAGGCTGGCGCTTGAAGCGATCAAAGGCCTATAAGTAAGTTACAAACTTTGAGCTTTTCTGAGATAAAACATATTTGCTTTGCTGAAAATGTTGAGACGCGATTCATTTATGAATGACCAACTTCCTCAGATCTATGATCATTTTCTTGCACCCTTGATAATGTGATGTATGTATCTATGAAGTTGGAACGATTGTAACTAAAGGAACCTTTCGATGTGAAACGAGAGGTTCCTCTTTGTTTTGTCCTTTTGACCGAATAGCCATATCTCGAAAAATTTGATACCATTCAGCCTGACACTTACTCTGAAAATGCCTCTGGATATTTCAATCTATATCCATCTCGAAGCTTCTCTGTTGCTCTGCTGACCAAAGATCTTAATGTGCCGACAGGCCTGTTCGTTTGTTCTGAAATGATTTTGTAAGGAAGATCTTCAAAGTATTTAGCTTTGAGTACCATTACCTCTTCCTCACTAAGACAATTTTTTATCATCTCCTGCAATTCTCTAGCAGACTCCCGATCAGCGATAAGTCCCTCGATAATATATACATCTTCCTGGCTTAGATAACTATAGTGTTCATCCAGGTAGCTATCCAGTTCTTCAGGTTTGAGAAGACCTATTTCCTTTAAATGACTGAATAGTTTTTGGTCTTGTCGAAGATAAAAGCGGTTTACAATGTGGGCTGCCTTGTATGAGACCTTTCCGCCAAGTGAAGCTCGCCGCATTCTGCAACACCTGGAGTTCCATTACACCCCCAAACACGGCAGTTGGTTGAATATGGCGGAAATCGAAATTGCCATTCTGGAGCGCAATGCCTTGTCCCGGCGTTTGGAAGACGAGGAGACCTTGCGCCGCCGGGTGCTGGCTGTGGAAACAGAGCGTAACGCGCAAAAGCGCGGCATCGCCTGGCAGTTCACCTCGTGCGATGCTCGCCACAAGCTTGAGCGGTTGTATCCAGTGAAAGAGCCCGCCTCGAACTGACCATTAGCTGGTCATGGCTCGCGTCATCGCCTGACGAATCCACCAGGTCGCATACGTTCTGAAGTCATAGCCCTTCATCGGGTCAAACCCTTCAGTCGCGCGCTCAAGGCCGACCTTCCCCGCGTTAATCAAGTTCATGAGGGGGAGTGCTTTCTCACGATGCGCATAGGTCTCTGCGATGCTGACCACGACGGGTAAAGTGGCTTCGGTCAAGCGACGGCACGCCTGCTCGCCTTGCTCGAGAAGCTGTTGGTCGGCCACGCTCTTGCCTTGCTCAGCCTTGCTACGTACCAGATGTTGCGCGAGTTGCGTCTCTTCCTCCTGCGTCATGGGAGGAATACGTTGGATCTCGTGCAGATACTCCTCGAACTTCTCAGCGTTCTGCTCTCTTTCTTCGTCCAAAGTCGTCTCCTTCTTTCACATGTGTCTGCAAAAATGGAAGTCCATGGTGTATAAGAGGCTCTCACCTTTCCCTCTTCTATTATACCCTCAACTGTCCCACTAAAAGCTAACTGAACTGACCACTAGCAATAGTACTTGACAGAGGTATTACTAGCTCTTACGAATCCAACAAGAGACAATCATCTCTTAATAACAAGAATACTTTCTTAAAAGCATAATGTCAAATGATATATAGTATGATAATATAAGGCTTTTGACACAAAAGCAGATTTTATTTATACTTTCGTTTATAACCATTGACTAAAATACCGACTCTGTAATATACTGATTACGAGAAGGTAACACTTCTGGAGCTAGCGAAGGTTTTTGACAGAGGCTTGGCCAGTTCTTACGAATCCAACAAAGAAGGCGAGGAGAACCCTCGCCTTCTTTGTGCTATTTTTTTATGCAAGCAAAGCCGAAGCTTTTTATACAGTTCTGACTTTGGGATATGCCTAAATGTTGCCATAATTGCGCGTTCCGTTCATGGAAAAACTAGTACTACAGTGACACTTAGCAACGATCAATCGTAGTAAGTTGGCTTCTCAGGCTCAATCTTTAACAAAAAACTGAACAGTAGAGATCAGCTTCTGGAGCGACCTCACCTTTTAAGTGTCACTGTAGTACTAACCCAGACCGCAGAGAGTGTGGATGAATTACCTTGCGTCAAAGAACCAGGACTCCGCGAGGGCCATTCGGATGCTTCAGCAAAGCTGACTTTGAATTAGCCAACCTCAGTGGGTCGAACTCAGGGAAGTCAATCTCTTATAATGAACGAGACTTTACATTGACATCGAAAAAGACTGCCCGGAAGCTGTGTAACTGTCTCCGTAACTGTCACGCTCCCACAATCTCTCTAAACCAGTGCTGAGAAGCCAGGAATGAAGCCATTTCAGTGTACTTCTGTCAGACACGTAAATGAACAACTGGAATATCGCCGACTGGTGGTTGGCACCCTAAAATGCTCATTCATACTGAATGTATTCGTCTATGTGCTCAGATACGTGAGCATCTCATAGGAAGAGCATGAGAAACAAGACGTTTGCTTCATAAAGACGAGTAGCACACATGCGCTCTTCTCCTGAGGAGATTAACATCATGGGTACCCACAAAGAACCTTTCACCACCACACGTATCACGCTGAAAAATGGATGGGCTTTTTATACACGCATTTCTCAGCAGGTTCCTGGACATGCCCTGCCGCCATTTGTTCTGGTCCACGGCCTCTCGGTATCCAGTGGATACTTGATGCCAACCGCACACCGCTTAGCGGCGTTTTCGCGCGTCTATGTGCCAGATTTGCCGGGCTTTGGCAACAGCCCCAACCCCAAGCATGTTCTGACGGTTGATGAACTGGCTGAAGCATTTGTCGGTTGGATGCAGCAATTGGGACTGCGTTCGGCCATCTTTCTGGGGAACTCGCTTGGCTGCCAGGTGATTGCAAATCTGGCAGCACATCATCCTCAGTGCGTGGAACAAGCTATTCTCGTGAGTCCGACCATGGACCCCGATGCGCTCACGATCCATCAGGTAGTCGGACGTTTACTGCGCGATGCCCCTTGCGAACCACTGCATTTCCTTCCCGTCCTTTTGAGTGAGTATATGCGGGCAGGCATTCCACGCACCATTCGCACCCTCCAGTCCGCCTTTGCTGATCCGGTTGAGAAACATCTTAGTCAGATGCACATTCCGACACTCGTTGTGCGTGGCTCTCGCGATCCCATTATCCCTCAAGTCTGGGCAGAGCGCGTCTCTCAGCTTGTACCCAACGGCCAATTCGTCGTCATTCAAGACGCCGGGCATGCGGTTAATTACGACGATCCGAAGAAACTGGTCGATGTTGTCCTTACCTTTCTCCGCTCCGAGAGAGATAGCGCAGATTTCAAGGATGTGATGAACCCATAAAAATGCTCTCAAGATTTTGATGTCTTTCCCAAGCCCTCTAAATTAGCATTGAGAAGTCAGGAATGAAGCCAGTTCAATGTGTCTCGCCAGGAGCGCAAAGGAACAACTGGGATTTTGCCGACCGGTGGGTATCTACATAATCAGGCATGTCGGATGGCTGCATCTCCGGCTCCACAGACCAGCGCACAGACTCGCTCTGACGGTTCAGGTACCACTTTTCCTGTGAGGAGTGCTGCGACCGTTGCTGCTCCACTCAGTTCGGTGGCTATCCCCATTTCGGACCAGAGCCAGAGGGCTGCGTCCAGCATTTCCTCATCAGTTACCAGCACAATCTCGTCCACATATTGCTGAACGATCTCTAGATTAATCTCGGCACTGCGACGGGGGGCGAGTGTGCCTGCTGTGGTAGTAATATGAGACAATTCTACAAGCTTACCCGCTTGTACGCTTTTGTAGAGGGTTGGCGCTCCCACGGGTTCAACTCCAATGATTTTTATATCGGGTTTTATTTCTCGTACTGCACAGCTTATGCCACTTATCAAACCACCACCCCCGATGGCAACCAGGAGTCTATCGAGGTTGGGTACAGCTTCCAGGATTTCCAGTCCAATTGTGCCCTGACCCGCAATGACAAGCGGATCTGCAAAGGGATGGACATAAGTCAAACCTTGCTGTTCAGCAACTTGCAGGGCAGCCTGATTTGCCTCGTCCCAGCCGTCTCCCTTAAAGAGAACGGTAGCTCCCCAATTCCTCAGCATCTGTGCTTTTGTCTGAGAGGTAGATAATGGCAGATAGACAGTGACAGGTATATGAGCAAGCCATCCCGCATAGGCTACTCCCAGTCCATGATTTCCTCCTGATGCGGTAACGAGTCCACGCTCTAACTGTTCAGGGGAAAGGCTAAGGAGTTTATTGACAGCTCCTCGCGCCTTAAAAGAGCCAGTAACCTGCAAACATTCCAGCTTGAGATACAGATTTTGTGCCTGGCATATGGGCTGCCTGATAGAAGTTGCCTCCATTATTGGCGTATGACGGATATAGTTTGTAATGCGGTCCTGTGCTTCACGGATAGTTTGTAAATGTATCACGGATATTTGTCCTTAGTAAGAAACTCCTCATGGTGATATCATTATCTCACAACAAGAGAGCAGCTTATTAGATAGCAAACTCTGATGAAGAGCAGTGACGGGAGAAGAAAAGAGGGGACTTTCATGAATAATTTTAAAGAACATGAACCTTACAACGATACTAAGATCCAAATAGAAGATCTTGGTGCACCAGACAGAGGGATTGATTTCGTTCTTTTCTTGTTAGGAAGAAAGTTTCACACCGCTATACACTTTCTGCGTGCACCAATTGCTTTTCTGTGTATGGGTATTTTGATCCTTTTCTTTCTACCGGGTGCCGCCCTTATAAATAGTACAGCACCGGTCTCTCAACCAGTTCGTACTGTCGTTCAGCAGAATGGGGCGTGCGATACCTCATTTGGCACTCCGAGAGGTGCGGTCTGGCAAACCCATTCTTCAGCAACAGGCTCTTCAAAGGTTGTGATAGCGTATGTCTGTGGCAATATGCAACTCATCGAAGTAGGAAAGCCGTAAAGATTTAGAAAGAAGTGTTGAGCTTTTGTGTG
>DAOTTL010000350.1:0-7158 GCA_034438135.1 Ktedonobacteraceae bacterium
CTGTAACGGTGGCAGCAACCAGCAGTGGACCCGACAATAACCTCTCACACAGGAGGAGAAGCCGCTCCCTGCGTAACCGGCAGCGATACAATGGCCATCTCATGGTGTCACTAACCACTATGGCAGATAGTCGCTGCATAAGACACTGGACTCACATGATGGTTTACTCATATTGAAAGCTTTCATTGCAATAAAACTGGCCTACTTCAACATGGGACTCTGCTTCTAGAGCCAATAGAGTGCCGAAGAAAGCATGGTTTTATTGGAATAAAGACTCGCAGTATGTGGCACCCATCATGTGAGTCGTTCTCCTGCAGATAGTGTCAACTTGACGAAGATCTGGCATACTCCATTCCATGAAAACATCGACATCCTATCCATCTGCTTCCCTTTACAAAGGTTTTCGCTTTTCTCCTGAAATTATCAGTCACGCTGTGTGGCTCTCTTTTCGCTTCTCGCTCAGTCTTCGTGACGTTAATGAGGTTTTCCTTACGAGCCGTGGCAAGAGACATTCCCTCTGGCGAGCAGTCGATCAGGATGGGAATGTGCTCGATATCCTGGTCACGACTTCGCGAGAAGAAACGGAACCCGGGGCCTCGCATGTGAGGAAAGAAAAGGGGAAAAGTCCGACTTGTGGGTACGATTTCCCGTGATGCAATGCGCTGTTCAGTTCCATTCTCAAGTTGACAATAACGACAATACTATTGTGGCTATTACTGCCAGAAGAACCTGTCCACATGCCGACCATAAGATTGTCTTCTGTGGACCAATAGATTGTAAAAGCAGACCAGTGAAGGCCAGTCCCAGTGGCGCAAAGCCGAAACTGATTAGATTTGATACGCTGTTTACCCTGCTTTGAAGTGGATCTGGTGTCATAACCAGCCGTCTACTGGTGCGGGCAACATTATAAAAAGGCCCTATAAAAAAGAGAAGGGCAGTAATCAGGCTAAGCAGGAAGAGAGGTGGTAATATGGCAAGCCACAGCCAGAATACAGCATAGAGCCATAACACCCCTACAATCATATAGGCGAAGTTGAAACGTCGTTGCACCTGACCACTGAGGAATGCGCCGAGTATACTACCCAGGCTGCCAATGCCAAAGATCAGGCCAATCGTAGCACTTGATGCCTGCTGCTGCTGTGCCAGAACAATGATAATCAGCGTTTGACCTGCCCCCAAAAAGATGTTGACACTTGTCAGCAAAGCCATGATACGTAAAACCGGTTGATTCCAGAGCCAGTGTAATCCCTCACTCATTTCTGCCCACCAATGGCGTCTTGGTATGTCACGGTGTTCTTGAAATGATTTGCGAATCAGAAACAAAGAACAGACAGAGACCACATAAGAAACTGTGTCAACCAGAAAGGGCAAAAAGGCTCGCAGCCCATAAAGTAGGCCACCGAGCGGCTTGCTAACGAGATTCATCATACCTGCTGTTATCTGAAATTGTCCAAGGGCTTCGGGAAGTTGATCTTGCTCAACAACCCGAGGCAAATAAGAAACTTCAGCAATATCAAAGAAAGTCGCCAGGAGTGATTCTATGCACCCGGTGATATAGATTTGTGTATGGGTGAGCTTAGTCGGATGAACTCCCTATTCTGCTGCTAACTCGTTGCTTGTTTTCTGCCCCTTAATCGCTTCTACTGCTACTTTAGTCTTTTATTCTGCACTATACCGTTTTCGTTGAACAGACATCTTTCCCTCTTCCTACCTTCCACCTGGTGGCTTCATTCTATCTTATTTGTCTGTCCAAGCTCTGGGGGATATTATAGTCCAACTTCTTTGGACAGGTGCGTCGCCTGCGGAAGTGAAGAGATGAGGAGCCTGGGGCATAGCCCCGTCGCTGAAAGGTTTGTCGTGGGGATCGTTTACAAGATACGCTGAGAACAACGACTTATTTAAGAGAGAGTGAGTCATGAATTGCCCACATTGTGCGTCAGCTACGACCAGAAAACAACGCCTGGCTATCGGACGTTCCTCCGTTGCTCAGCTTGCAAGCGCTTCTTCAACGAGCGGACTGGGAACACCGTTCCACTTCCTGGCATATCCCACCGATGTAGTTTTCCTGGCCGTCTTGTGGAGGCTCCGATACAAGTTGAGCTTGCGAGATCTCGCTGAAATGTTTCTGGAGCGCGGCTGGGAGTTCACTCACGAGGCAGTTCGGGAGTGAAAAACACGGTTTGCGCCTCTCATTCTGGTTACACTGTTGGGAAAACACTATCGCTCACAGAACAAAGACAGGTGTTTTGTGAAAGACTTGCGGTCCTGCAACTGCTCATGAGAACAGCCTCATAGCTAGCGGCTGTGGTTGAGGAGCTTTCATACTGCTTTCTGTAAGCCTCCATATACTCAGTTCTGACAGAACCGAAAATACTATTTACTTATCCTGCATATATGAAGATAACTTGTAAAATTAGCGCAAAAATGTAGCAGAAGCCATCACTTGACAGCATTTTCATTGAGTCATATAATCATAACAGGGTCAAGATGTTCCAGTATAGGACATATCCAATAAAAAAGCAGCAAAGAGTCCTGGAAAGCCGATCTGAAGCACATGCCAAGCTCTCCCATCGCTTACCTGGAAAATGCTGTAACGCCCTTGGCTATGCTGAAAAGGGCCAGTTCTGTTGTGGGCAACCCATTGTTAGTTCGATACTGAAGCAAAGACACTACCACTCTCTTAACCTTATCCATCTCCAGGTTTTGCAAAACGTTGTTACGTATACTGATCTCGCTCTACACGCGTTTTATCAGCATCGGAGGAAAGATGAGCAAGCCGGATATCCAGATTATCAGGACAGGGGATACTATGCCTCTCTCATTTTTCCCCACATTACCCAACGATCATCATTCCTCTTCTACTCAGCCAGCTCATTCCAATATGTTTCATCTCAGGTCAAGAGGGAGGCAGAAGAGCCTTTGCAGATATAGACAACGGTAAAAAAAATACCACTGTCAGGTCGTTCCATCACTGTCTGTGTTCGTTTTTTTCAGTACCATTCAACTTTTATAAAGGTATCTTTGTCTTGAAGCAAGAATACCCGAGTCTATCTTAAAAGCCTTTGCCCTCCAGGACCAGAGAGTCGTTGTTCATACATTGTTTACTTTTTGTGAAAAAGGTATATCAGTGAATATTTCGAGTAAATATACAAGAATGTCGAGAAAAACGAAAGAGTCGTATTAGCGAATAGTGGGGCACAAATTTGTCCTTGTGAATGCAACAGCCGAATATCTCTTCTACTATGGTGTAGCGTAATGGTTGCGTTCAAGAAAATTGCTGACGCATGACTGCATCTCCAATTATCTCTGACATGAGTTCTCCAACGAAATTCCTGAGAGAATTCTCAACTCATTTAATCGAAATGTCAGATACACCAAAAAGCAGAAATATGGAGTATAAGGCTTTTGCCATGAAAGAACTTTCTTTCCAGAGAAAAGTACGCAGCCCGTCGCTATCACCAACTGTGTTATATCGTCCACGACTGGTAAATATGCTCAATGAAGCTGTACACAGGCTAGTTGCCTCGGCTAAAGAGAAGATATTTCCATATCAACTTATTTTGTTGTGTGCTCCTGCTGGCTATGGCAAAACAACCTTGCTGGCAGACTTCGCCTCTCACACTACCATCCCTTGTTGCTGGTGTTTTCTGGAGCATTCTGACGCTGACCTGACCGTGTTTCTCAAGTTGATTGTCACCAGTATCTGCCAATGTTTCCCTCAATTTGGTGCCTCGCTTGATGCACGACTGGCCCGAGCGATAGCCGATGAACTTACATCGATACATTTAAATGTAGAAGACCTGGTTGAAAGCCTGACACAGGCTATCGCTGCTGAGATTTCTGAACCCTTTGCGCTCATCCTCTGCCACTATCACGATGTCAGTTCAAACGAGATGATTAACAATTTGCTCAATTTGCTGATGCAATCCCTGCCCCCTCAATGCATTCTCATTCTGGAGAGCAGAGCTATCCCTTTTCTCAATCTTACACCCTTGCTCGTACGCCAGGAAATCTTTGGTCTCGGTAGCCAGGAGTTACGTTTTACTCCGCAAGAGATCAGCGAACTCGTCCAACTCCTGAATAAAGGTCCCATCTCAGAGCGGGAGATAATGCGCCTGGAACGGACCTTTGAAGGATGGATCGCAGGTATCATTTTGAGTACTTACCTGGGTAATCTCCAGCCAATACATATGCCTGTGGTTCAAAATATCTCCTGGGGCGGTCCAGCCATTCCTATCATGCACGATAATCTTTTTGCCTACCTGATCACCGAAGTGTTTCACCGGGAGCCGGAGGCATATGCCTTTTTGAAGGAGGCCGTAATACTCAAACGGATGACTCCAGAGACCTGTAATAAACTGCTCGATACATCCAACGCGGCTGAACGTCTGAATTACCTGGAATATCAGGGATTGTTTGTAGTACATTACGTCCAGGATCTAGATAGCTTTTATGTTTGCCATCCAATGCTCCGCGAGCTACTCTACGAGAGACTCAAACTGAAGGACCCCGCTCGTTTTCAAGCGCTACATCTCAAAGCAATGGAGCTTTTTCAGGAAACTGGAGACTATGACCAGGCAATTTTTCACTCACTGTCTGCACAAAGCTATGAACAGGCGGCAGCCTTAATCGAGCGCACGCGTCAACAGGTGTTGACAAGTGGATACTTTGCGACATTTGCGTCCTGGATCGATGAACTTCCGCAAGAGATCGTTGTGCGCCATCCAGGACTCCTGCTGGCCCGCGCAACTATTTTCCTGTCAACTGGTGAATATGAAGCTGCAAAACCTCTATTGGATCAAGTTTCCGCAGTCAGTCGAGAATACTATAATGCAGAACCGAGCCTGGAAGCAGAACTTCTGATCACCCATGGAGCTATGCTGTTTCAACAGGGAGATTATCAAGCTGCCCATGAACTATGCAAGCAAGCACTGATACTGGCACCGGAAGACGACCTTCCATTATGCGCAGAAGCTCATTTACGCCTGGGACTATGTTTCTGTCTGCAAGGAAAGTTTCAGGATGGGATTACGGCTTTGCAAAGGGCGTTATTGCTACGGGATTGCGAAAAAGCGACGCGCCAGACAGCCAGACTCCATAGCGCTCTGGCTTCCGCTTATCAACACATAAGCCACCTGGTACTGTCAGAGCATCATCAGATGCGTGCAATGCAGTGTTGGGAGCAACTGGCGGACGAGTGGGGCAAACTCGATAGCATGCTTGGTTTGGGGATTATCAGAGTCTATCAGTGCGCTTACGCTGAGGCAGAACAGATCTTTACTGAAGTGCTGGCAGCGGCACGCGGTCCCATCCGTTATCGGAGCATTGAAGCCTATGTTCTGGTGAATCTGGGAGGGCTTTACCTGGACCAGAATCGTTACCAGGAGGCCCTCAATGCATTAGGTGAGAGCCTGTCCCTGAGTCGCCAGTTGAAGGATACCTATCTTATCAGCTCTACATTGTGCGAACTGGCAACGACGTACTCACTCTTAGGAGATCCTCAGGCAGCCCTGGTGCTCCTTTCGCCCCTTGCCCAGGTACCTCCAACCGGCTATGTGGCTTCTTCCTATCAGATTACTCATGGAACTATTTTGCTTCACCTGCACTCATATAAGGAAGCTTCTGTGCTCTTCAAGCAGGCAGAGGTTGTTTTGCGAGCCTCTGGGATGCAATCTCAACGTATTCGTGTTTTAATACGCCTTGCTTGCTGCGAACTGGCACAGAATAATCTCCACTCTGCACGTCAGTATGTAGATGAGTCCCTGGCGCTGGCGGGTTATTGTGGGTACGAGCTACTCTATCAGTTTGAAATGCTGCGTGCACCCCATTTGATGCAAGCATTTCGCAAAATGCCGGGGACGACCCACCTCTACGCTTTTCTTGATGAGAAGAACGAGCCTTTACAACATTCCTCCCGGCCTGCCAGGTTGCCTGTGACTGTTTCATCCCCATCCTCGACACCCATACAATCATCTTCCTCAACAGATCCTCTCTTGCCCGCTAAACCTGGCACGCTTCCAGGCCGTACAACCGTTTTGCGAGTCTTAGCCCTGGGCGAAACGGCTGTGTATCTTAACGATATCTTGATCACACGTTGGCGGCTGACGTGTGCTATGGAGAGCTTTTTTTTTCTGCTTAACGCTGAGCGTGCTGTGCACAAGGAACAAATTATCGATGCACTCTGGCCTGAGGGAGATGCGCAGGCCGATCAACTTCTGCGTTCAGCCATTTATCATCTACGCAAATTGCTGGGTAACTCATGTATTATTTCGTCCGCTAGCACCTATCGTTTGAACCTTACCGCAGCCAATGGAGATTTTCAAGTCTGGTACGATGTAGCCGTCTTTCGGCAGAGCTATGCCACAGGCCTGGCTACCCTGGCAAAGGGGGACGAAGCCCTGGCCATCCGCTCTTTTGAAGAGGCTGTGAACCTGTATCAAGGGGATTATGTGCCGTCCTTTTTCAATGACTGGTGCCGGTCACTCCGACATGAATTGCGCAGCACCTGTATAGATGCACATCACCAGCTGGCCTTAATTGCCTGGCGCGATCAGCGGCTGGAGGAATGCATTGTTCAATGGCAGCGTATGCTGGCTCTTGATCAATGCCTGGAGGAGGCTCACTGCTGGTTAATGCGCTGCTACATCCAGCAGGGAAAGCGAGGTATGGCCCTACGCCAATACCATCGTTGCATAGCAGCTTTACAAGATGAATTGAATATCCGTCCAGGGCATGAGATTCAAGAAGTATACCAACAAATCGTGCAGGAATAGGGCATTTGAGCGATAGAACGGAGATAGCTTCTTCAAAGCCTGTATGTCATAAGATAAAGCGGACACAAAACCGAAATTTTGTGTCCGCTTTATCCTGTTTACGGCGGCCATTTAGTGACATCAGAAAGTGCTAATTCTCTAAGATGAATGAATGATGAATGAAGTATTTCGCTCTGATGTACGGAACCCATTAAAACAATCATACCGACGAGAAGTGCCATTCTGAGGTACCCCCATTTTCCGGTCCAATCGCTTCGCAGTAGTGGTACGATTTTTTTTGTTTTTTGCCACATCTCTGTTTCACCCGTCTTTTTCTGCTAATGAGACGCACGTCTTGCCCTTACCGTTAAAGTCTTCTAGTGGCGACTCTTATTATATCATGAGA
>DAOTTL010000351.1:0-15834 GCA_034438135.1 Ktedonobacteraceae bacterium
GGCGAAGATAACAAAAAGAGGAGTTGGCATGGTTTGCGGGGCCTTTGCCCCGCAAACCATGCCAACTCCTCTTTTTTGTTATCGTCGCCAGAGGCGACAGAGAGTCCTCAGAATTCTTGTTAGATGGCGGTGGTCTGCTGGGCGTCGTTGGGGTGCCCGGCCTTCTCATCCATCACTTCACCTTCTTTCTCAATAGTTTCGAGCGATTTCTGGTTAGGTTCAGGCAGTAAGAAGGTCAGTGCGAACCCGGCGATGCAGATCGCGCTAGCGACTCCCATGGCACCTGGCAGCTTGAAGACAGAGCTGGCAAGCATCAGTGGAAAGATAAACGCTCCAATAAACGCTCCAACTTTGCCTGTGGCAGCGGCAATGCCATGTGCAGTCGTACGCACCGTTACAGGGAAAATCTCGGCGGGATACAAAAAGGTAGTTACGTTTGGACCAAACTCGGTAAAAAGGTACGCCAGGCCGTAGAGGATCAGAAAGGATACCGCGATCGTTGTAAGGGTTGGGAAGACGAAAAGGAGTCCAAAGGAGATCGCCATCACACCAAAGCCCATCAACTGTATCCTTTTTCTTCCAAGGATATCAATGGTAAACGCTGCAATGATGTACCCTGGGAGAGCTGCAACCACAAAGATCAGCAGTGTATAGAGCATGGTGACGGTCAGCGAAGAGCTTGGACTGAATAACTTGATCACCAGCGGCGTCGAGACAGTGGTTCCATAATAGGCCACATCAAGTAAAAACCAGGTAGCGGCGGCCCCAATGATCCAGAGGAGAAAGTGGCGAGTCGTAAACAGGGTTCGCCAGGACGCTTTCTGCTCCTGTTGGACCTTTTGAGAAGGCTGAGCGACCTCTTTTTTTTCAGTATCCTGGTCTGGAGTGGCAACGCTTTTCTCTTCTGCTCCATCGGTAGCAGATGTCGTGCCATTCTTTTTTCCCGTGGCCATATCTACCGCACGATTCACTTCCTCTTCATTGCCATGTGCCAGGGCATAACGTGGAGACTCCGCGATGCGGCGGCGCAGCCAGAACGTAGCCAGCGCAGGAATGGCACCGGCGGCGAGCAGAATACGCCAGATAAGATCATGACTCACGCCCGCCAGAAGCAGGAGCAGGGTCAACAGAGGACCGACAATCAGACCAAGCGCCTGCGTCGAAAAGACCAGCGTGATCAGCTTTCCACGGTCCTTGCGGTTAGCATACTCACTCATCAAAGTAGAACTGACCGGGTAATCTCCACCTATCCCAAGTCCGAGCACAAAGCGGAAGATTAGCAGCCAGATAATACTGGGTGAAAGGGCCGAAGCGATAGCGCCAGCGGCCAATACCAGCAACTCATAGCCATAAATGAACTTTCGTCCCATACGGTCCGCAATATACCCGAAGATGACCGCACCCAGAGCAGCCGCTAGAAGTGCAACGCTACTCAGCAAAGAGACCTGGAGAGAGTTAATATGCCAGGTATCCTTGAGAATAGTTGAGACGACGCCAATAATAAAGAGATCGTACGCGTCGGTAAAAAAGCCCATGCCTGCCGTAAATACCATTTTCATCTGAAAGCCTGAAGTAGGGCTTTCATCGAGGTTTTTCAATGCTTCTTGCGCAGATGGCATAGCTGTTTCCTTTCCCTCAAAAGAGGAGAGGATATTCAGGCAACAATCGATACCTACTTCTTAACACGCTGGCATGATTAATTTTATGTTAAATGAATGTAATGATTTGTTTAAGAAAGCATAGTTCGGTTAGAAGACGCTCTCACCTTCGGAGACAGAGCATAAAAAAGACCATTCAAATTCTTGAGAATATTTTGATAACTCTAGGATTTATCATGTGAGTTTCTTGAGAGAATGTTAGGTAAACTAAGGGTGAGCTTTATAACATTTGTAGGATTGGAAGTGCGGTCAGATTTTCGCAAAAGTCATTGCTCAGTCGTTGCCAATCCCCTCTTCAGGAGAACAAGATGGCTGGTGGTAGCGCGACCGCGTTGCCACCAGCCATCCAAAAAGGGTGGGCGGAGAAAGAAGCAACGTTTGCGACATCCTGAATGAAAGTGTGGTTGGTAGTAAAGGAACGAAGGGGAAAGCCTGATGAGAGCACTTATTGACTCTCACACTATGACCAGGTAAATACAAAAGGAACAGGTAATGTACCAGAGCGAGTCGCAGGAATTGACAGAGGAAGACCATGATGGTAACGGACACATCAAGCAAGAAAACGTCCCTTTAGCCGACTATCCATTCCAGACCGACTACCCATCCCATTTAACCCGCACGGAAGTATGTCCGGGCAAATTTCCTGGTCAGGAGCGTATCCGCATGGTACGTCCTCGCACCTCATTGCAGCAGGTTGACAGTGGTCTGTTAAAAGCGACCGAAGCAACTCTTGCTCCCAGGGGAAGCGTCAACCGGATCATGTACAGGACCAAGCGTTTCCTGATCGGCAGTCCACTGGCCAACGAGCAGGCAATTCATGAGCGTCTGACAAAATTCAAAGCTCTGGCTGTACTCTCCTCAGATGCCATTTCATCGGTGGCCTACGCCACCGAAGCCTGTCTGGGAGTTTTGATTCTGGCGGGATCGGTAGCGCTCGGTAGTTTGTTGCCCATCACAATAGCTATTATTCTGCTTCTGGGCATTGTGGCCCTTTCCTACAGTCAGACCATACCAGCCTATCCCAACGGTGGCGGTTCCTACATTGTGGCGAAGGAGAACCTGGGTAATCTGGCGGGTCTGATAGCTGCTGCGTCGCTGCTCATCGATTATGTGCTCACCGTGTCGGTCAGTGTCACCTCAGGTGTACAAAATCTGGCCGTGATTTTTAGTGGACTGAACAATTATGTGGTCCTGATAGATGTGCTGGTGATCGTCCTTATCACAGTTGTCAATTTACGCGGTATCCGTGACTCGGGTTCGATCTTTGCCATTCCAACTTACTTTTTTATTGCGAGCGCCTTCCTGATGATCATCGTAGGCATCTTCAGAGGTGTGACAGCTCCGCACGTACAATTTGGACAGTTTCCGCATGTGAATATCAGTGGACCCGCTGAGACATTTGGCATTCTCCTGATTTTGCGTGCCTTCGCCTCTGGCTGTTCGGCGATGACTGGCGTTGAAGCGATTTCAAACGGAGTGCAGGCGTTCAAGAAGCCTGAGCCGCGCAATGCCAGAAAGACCCTGATCTGGATGGCGGTTATTCTGGGCATTCTCTTCGCCGGAATTACTGTGTTGACCATGTTGTTTGGTCTGACCCCCCAGGCGAATACGACTCTGATTGGTCAGATCTCGGCCCGAACCTTTGACAATAGTCCACTGGCCTTTATGTATCCTGTGTTCCAGATCGCGGTGCTCTTGATCCTGGTGCTGGCCGCCAATACCAGCTATGCGGACTTCCCGCGTCTGGCCTCGCTGCTGGCGCGAGACAATTTCTTGCCTCATCAGTTTGCCTTTAGAGGTGATCGCCTGGCCTTCTCGACCGGCATTATCTTCCTGGCGGTGATGGCGAGTTCATTAGAAGTGGCCTTTAGCGGGAATACCGATCACTTGATTGACCTGTATGCGGTGGGCGTCTTTCTCTCCTTTACATTATCGCAAAGTGGTATGGTACGGCACTGGTGGCGTCTCCGCAGCGAGAAGCCCCACTGGTTACGCAGTCTGATCATCAACGGTGTGGGAGCGTTGACGACGCTGGCGGTGGCGATTATTATCCTGTTTTCGAAATTTCTGCTGGGAGCATGGGTTGTGGCAGTCTTGATCCCCTTGCTGGTACTGATGTTCCTGAGCATCCACAAGCATTATGCGCGTGTAGAGCGCGAGCGCACGACCGGCATTCCCGCCAAACCGACGCAGATTCGTCACCTGTTTGTTGTACCGATCGCGGGTCTGGATCGTGTCTCAATTCAGAGTATGGCCTACGCCCGCTCAATCTCGCCACACGTGATCGCGGTCCACGTAGCCATTGACGAGGATGACACCCGTAGGGTACGCGAGGAATGGAAACAGTGGATCAAACAGATCGGACCCGAGGAGAAGCTGGAGCTGGTGATTATTGAATCGCCGTATCGTTCACTGAATGCGCCCTTGCTGGCCTACATTGATACGGTCCACGAACTCTACAGCGACGTGACATTGACGGTTCTGCTGCCGGAATTTGTGGTCAATCACTGGTGGGAGCATCTCTTACACAATCAGACGGCGCTGCGTTTGAAGGCGTCGCTGCTGTTCAGGCCCGGCATCGTGGTCACCAGCATGCCCCAGCACCTGCTGAAAGAACACGTCTGAGTAAAAGCGCCTCAGCGAAACGTACAGTCTATAAAAGAAGCTGCGAGAGGTCGTGCACCCGTTCTTTAGAACGGACAGAGGGTTTCATTGAGGAAGCAGAGATTAAGGAAGGTTTGCCAGTGGGAAGATCAGCACGGCAACAGCGGCAACAGTCTCCTCGCAAAACGTTTTTCTTCCTTTTGCCGCTAAAGCGGCAAAAGGACATGAAGGTAGCAGAGGGAGGCCCTCTGCTACCTTCATGTCTTTGAGTGGGGCAGCCTGCTATACAGGCTGAAAGCCCTTTGCCCTGCTTTTGCTAAAGCAGAGATGGCTCACAATTGAAAAAGGCTCCATGGTCTCAATGTCTTTGTTGCACAGACTCGTGTGGAATCTGCGAGAGTTCCGTCAGGAACTGAAGTACTTCTTGCTCGTTCTGGGCAGTGCTCACCTTGAGATTGATTTTGCGCAGCGTTGAAGCATCCTGTACAGTCTCCAACCGCTCTTGCACGACAGCAACAATCTCTGAGAAACGAACCTGTGCAACATCCTGAATGCCCTGCCGCATCTCTTGCAACATTTGTTGGATCCCCTGCTGGACTCCCTGTTGGATCCCCTGCTGAACTCCCTGTTGGATACCCTGCTGGACTCCCTGTTCAAGACCTTGTTCAAGGCCCTGCTTCAGAGCTTCGGCCCGAAACTCTTCGCCAATCATCTGATACACCCAGGACTCGCGTACAATTTCCTGATGCACAAAAAACCCCCTATAAAACCACTCACGCTCCTGTGGTTGCGTAAAAGCCAGACCTCCCACCACATGAGAGAAGGCCAGTAGATCTCCATTCCTCGTTTGCGCAAGACGGTTAATCATCTCCTGCACAATGTGAGGCTCTTTGCCTCCCTTCATGAGTGTCAGAATCGGCAGGAGACCGTGCAAGCCCTGAGCAAGGATCTCCTCCGCTGAGATTTCCCACAGCTTGATCACCCCAAAGTGAAAGCGCAAGGTCTCTTTTCCGTTAACAAAGTGCCTGATGTGTGGAGACGTTGCGACGCTGCCTCTTTTCTCTCCGTGTAGATAGATGACATACGAGTACACCGGTAACTCATACTGAACCGATGCCATCACGTTATATTCTAACATACGGTCTTGCATGTCCGAGTCTTTCGCCTTTTGAAATTCCAGATGCAGCAGCGCCCGTTGCCCGTTCAGTTCCACCTCAAGCAAAGCATCAGTGTACCGATGTTTAATCTTTAACTCGCTGTTGCGTTCACGCACAAACGCCGCATCCTTCTCCACCCACGTCGCATACTCGGTCGGACAGGCTTCCACCAATTGCTTAAAAAAATGGTCCCATGGACCAGCCATACATTTTACCCTCCCGTTCTACATGATCCCGGTGAACAGCTTGTGCTCACCATGGCTCTGATGAGAATGTACCATAAAACGAATAATTCGTCAATACGAATACTCATATATTTTTATCATATGAGATTTATTCATGAATATAGCATTTTTTCTTTTGCTCCAAAGACTGGGAACACGATAATCTGCAATGGAGCCTGACGGCGGCGAGGATAGCATGCATGGTCACATTGGAACGAGAAACAAAGAGCACGTGGGGCACATAAGCACTAAGCATGAACGACTACCACCCATTCATCTTGAAGGATAGCAAACGTATGAGAGATCGGTGAGTGACTCTTCCCTCGCAAGAAGAATATATCCACTCACCGATCTCTCCTGATGCCACCAATGGAATTCCTAAAATGTATCCACTACACTCCCAAACATATCGTTATCACATAATGGTGAAGGTAACAGGGATGACGACTGCTGATCCAACTGAAGGCGTTAGCATAACACTGCCGGAGTATGTTCCGACTCCCAGACCAGTGTCATCGACGTTAATTGTCAGGGATGGAGGAGTTGAGCCGGGCACGATACTTCCTGACGATTGAGAAAGCGTTAGCCAGGGCTGGGTTGAGCAGCCCGTCCAGGTGATTGTGCTGCTGCCTGAATTGGAAAGAGCCACGTCTTGACCCGCTGGATTGATGCCACCTGCCTGTGCACTAAATGCAAGGCTTGTTGGATCGACTTGCATGACCTGCGGAAGACTAAACGCATACACTTTATCATCAGTAGCCCCGATATAAAGCATCCCGTTTGCCAGCGTTGGAGAGGCGTCGATATATGGACCACCGACGGTATAGGACCAAAGGAATGCTCCCGTCTTCGCATTCAGGGCAAAGACTTTATCATCACCGTAAGAGGCATCATAGACGACCCCTTTCGCAACCATTGGCGAACTGATCACATATGACCCGGCAGTGTAGGACCAGAGGAGTGCTCCCGTACTTGCGTTCAGCGCGTATAGCTTATCGTCATCTGACCCGATATAGACCACTCCATTCGCTACTGCCGGTGCTGGCTGGATATAGCTTCCCGTCGTGTAGGACCAGAGGAATGCTCCTGTGCTCGCATTCAGAGCGTACAACTTGTCGTCATTCGACCCAAAATAGACCACTCCCTTTACCACTGCTGGCGCGACCGCGATTGCTGCTCCTGTCATGTAAGACCAGATCAAGGTTCCTGTGTTCGCGTTGAGAGCATAGAGACTCCCACCGTTCGATCCAAAGTAGAGCACTCCGTTTGCTACTGCCTCTGCATTCGTTGTGAATGTGCCCTGGTTCGCGATATAGGTCCAGAGGAGTTTCCCAGTCTTAGCTTTGAGTGCATACTCTTTACCATTCTCATCCATGGTATAAAGGATCCCATTTGCTACGGTTGGAGAAACGGGAGACGCTGTATCAAGCTTATAGGACCAGATTAAGGCCCCGGTGCTTGCGTTCAGCGCGTACACCATCTTATTATTTGTTCCAACATAGACCATCCCATTCTCTACCGCTGGCGAACCAACAATATCACCATACACTCCAGTGTTATAGGACCAGAGCAAGGTCCCTGAAGTGGAGTTGAGTGCGTAGAGATTGTCGTCATTCGACCCAACATAGGCGATGCCGTCCATTATAACGGGCGAATCTTGCACATAATTTCCTGTAGTATAGGTCCACTTCTCAACCAGCGTGCCAACGTTTGCTGTACTGAGTACCTTTTCATCGGTGTTAAATCGTGTACCAGCGGCGGCGTAGCCAAAGGTCGGCCACTTCCCTGGCGGTGGAGCACATGTTGCAGCATTAGCACTACTCATAAGGCCTGTTGTCCTGACCGCCGCCGAAGCAAAGGAACCAGGAATAAGAAAGACCAGATAGACACTGACAAGGAAAAGAAGAGAGAAACATTTTCGCATTTTGTACGCCTTTCATTGAAAAGATTGCCATCGATCTCATGCTTCCCCTCTTCTTTCGATCTCTGCGATGCTCTTCTCTGAGAATATACACCTTCCCTTTCTGCTGAGAGCGATGTCTATTCTGCCCGACCTCAAGATTTATTGAAGAGCCGTTACAGAACAAAACAACTCACAAAAGGGAAGTGCATCCCGTTTTTCTATTCAGAGTTGATCCAGATGCAGAAATGAGGGGCTAGCCCTCCAACTCGCCATGGGATGGAAAGCAAGAGCATAAAGAAAGTATATCACAATATTTATATAATTACTATATAACATTTTATGTAAACATATCATTTTTTATATTATTGATAGCCAATCAGGAATGTGTTCGTTTTGAAAAATGTGAGACCATGTTGTATTATGCAGATCCCAACATTCTGCCACAGGGAAGAGGAAGGCAGTACCCCATTTACTAGCAGGACGGTTCCAAGGCGAGCTACCATGGCGCTGCAAGAGATCGTTCCTGTTCCTCTCTTATAAGATCTGCCGCTGCCAATCGGCCTTCAGCAGCGCATACTCAACATCGTCCCCATCCCAAAGCTCCTCCGATGCACTGTTAGAAGTAGTGTCGTGGGACAAGAGTTCCGCGACCGTCATACGGTAGGTTCTCTCCAGCTTCAGACCCACCTTCTCCATGACGCGTCGGGAGGCAAGATTGTCCTGGTAAGTCGTAGCAAATACACGCTGTACGCCCAACTCGGTGAAGCCAGAGTCGATCAAAGCACGTGCCCCCTCGGTGGCATAACCCTGTCCCCAGACAGCACGGCGGAGCCGATAGCCAAGCTCCACATCGTTGGGAGAGGTCTCATCCTTTAATCGAAATATGAACCAACCCAGAAACTCCTCACTCTCCTTCTTGATGGCCGCAAAGACGCCCAGACCAGAGAGAGGCTCATAGGAGCGCAGAAAGGCCGGTAGGACCTTGTTTTGGATCACCTCACGGGGTGTAGGTTTACCACCTGTGAGGAAGCGCATAACCTCAGGATCGCTGTCAAGATCAACCAGATAATCCACGTCAGCCGCAGTGAAGCGGCGCAGCACCATACGTTCAGTTTCCAGCAAGACCTGCATTGTTCAACTCCTTTAAATGGTCGATGCCAGGGCCAAGGAACTGGTGACGGCCTGGCTATCGGAACGGCTTGCGAAGGGATGTCCCGGTGAGCAGCCTCGATCCTACAGAAGTAATGTGATTGTCCTTAGTGCATTTCTACGCTACTTCTTTGGGAAAGAATATGAGTCATCCCAAACGTTTCTGCGGCTTGCAAAGCCGCCCCTCCCCCGAGAAAAGGGAGAAAGGGCTGAGTTTGCAAGCAGCTTTGCGGCTTGCAAACTCAGCCCTTTCTCCCTGAAAAGCTGCCTCAATTGCCCCGATGTGCATTTCCTGTTGCGCATACCACTGGCTGGCTCTCAGGTAGAGCGAATAGATGTCCTTGCTTTCCAGACGATGTCGCACCTCGGCACGCATAGCTTCGGCAAAAAGCGCGTGCTAACGACTGCAACCCGGCATCCAGTCTGGTCCACAAGCGCTCGCGTGCCACAAGCGCGGCAAACGAAATTTTGGCTCAAGCAATACATCTGTATGCGACTGAGAGACTGGCCGGAAATGCAAAGGAGTTTCAGCAAGCGCTTCTAAGGATGCTGTTACGGCTAAAGGTCTGCCAGGATCCTGGGGAAGAGCCGAAGCAGATGCTTGAACTGGCACATCTCGCGCGTGAGGCGTCAGCTCGTTTACAAAAGCTTCACCTCGCTCACGCAGTTCATAGCGCCCATCCTCCGCCGAACAGCGAAGCAGATAACGCGCACATTTTGGCATAATTCCATCTCAAGAGAGCATATATTCCAACATCTCAACAGTAGGGAGTATACCAGAGAAACCTCTGTATTGGAAGAAGCGATGAGAACGGGGGTGCGACATGGAGTCGCCGATCACGACGATGGCCCTGGCCGCTGCGCCGGGCAACACCTCCACGGTCGAGATCAGGACACACACCAGAGGGGTACGGCGTCGGCGAGCAGGGCAGGCGCTGCCACCGCGTTGGCCAGGATAGTTCTCAGGTGAGTGGCATCACCGGCTCCGCCGCACGGCGCTCGACCAAGACGAAGAGCACACCGGCGTCGATGGTCGTGACGATCTGCACTGAACCCCGGTCATAGGTCGTGTCGCTGTCGTCACTAGCACAAGGCAGGTCAAGGCGATGGCGAGCAGCCCCATGCCGGATCAGTCCATTTGTGGCCTGCTTACCGCGATCTTTGGCAGTCGCATGAAGATGGCCTCGGAGACGATGGCCAGGAGGCCGAGCGGCAAACAGCGACAGTGGACGATCCTGCTGGAGCATGATCGCGGCAGCGAGTGGGAAACCCAGTGCCGCGAGAAAATCCGCAAGCACATTTTTCTCCTAAGAAGTGCTTACGGCGCAAGCCGATTAATGTCACGAGGGAATGTCGCGGCGAGTTTGACACTTGGGAGACCGACTAACTGCATGATAAGTCTCTCCATTCCAATAGCGAAGCCACCGTGCGGAGGCATACCATAGCGGAACGCTTCGAGATACGACTCAAAGGGTTCGACCGGCAGGTGTGCGTGCTCCAGAGCGCTCAGGTAGTCCTCGTAGCGGTGCAGTCGCTGCCCACCAGTGACTAATTCCGTTCCACGGAAGAGCAGGTCGAAGGAGTTTGAATACTCAGGCCGGTCAGGGTCGGGATGAGTATAGAATGGCCGCTTGCGCATGGGATATCCCGTCACAAAGAGAAAATCACTCTTGAACTGCTCGTGTGCCCATTCTCCCAACCAGTGTTCATCTTGCGGTGACAGGTCGGGTTCTCCGCGCACATCAACGTGATGACGCGTGAAGATCAGTTCCTGAGCCGAGGCAAAATGGATATGAGGGATCTCAGCAGGGACTGCGGGCATACGTACCCGTAACAATTCAAGTTCGGCGCTGCACGTTTCTTGCAGAGTAGCTAATATCCCTGCGATCACATCCCGCAGTACGGCCATAACGGTGAAGTGATTTTGGATGAACCCAAATTCCGTATCGAGGCTTACGTACTCATTCATATGGCGGGTTGTATCATGCGGTTCGGCGCGAAAGACTGGGCCGACCTCGTAGACGCGCTCGAACACGCCGACCATGATCTGTTTATAGAATTGCGGGCTTTGTGCGAGATACGCTGGCCTACCGAAGTAATCGAGTTTGAAGACATTCGCGCCGCTCTCCGTGGCCGACGCGACGATCTTGGGTGTCTGGATTTCCGTGAAGCTGTGCTCGTTGAGTGTCCTGCGGAAACCCGCCATAGTGGCTGAACCCAGGCGGAGAACCGCTCGCCGCATCACATGCCGATTGCTGACGACCGCATGATCGAGCAATGTGGGCTGGGCTGCCTTAATTTCTCGTTTACTGAGCGTGAGCGGAGGCGGCTCCTTGACGGGGACGATAACCGTAATAACGATGTCTTGCAACTCCAATCCCCCTGGAGCTTGGGACGAACTCGTGACTGTCCCTTCAACGGTAATGACGCTTTCGACACCTGCCTCTGCTTCCGTCAACGGAGCCAGGTCTGCTTCCTGCTCTGCCACCGCCTGAACTATGCCCCAGCCGTCCCGAATGACCAGAAAGGTGATCCCTCCCAGGCGACGAAGCGTGTTGAGCCATCCCGATACCTGCACGCGCTTGCCCACTTGTGCTGAAAGTTCTGTGGTGCGTATACGTTCCATGAATACCACTCCCTATGTGTTGTTATAGCTACATAAAAACCCCAAACGAGGCTATCGTTCATTAAGTGGACGAAAGCCTCGTTTGGGGTTCTGTCGTGGTACCACCACCATTTGCCATGCAGCCGTAAGGCGATACTGAACCGGCCTCTTCGTGCTGCTGTGGCCTTATGTGGCTCGTGTATATACGCTAAGCCACAGCGCGGTAATGGGCGCACCCAGATTCAGCTACTATTTTTTCACTGATCAGCTCAAAGGGTGTCACATCAGGTGATGAGCAACGGCACTCACAGCGAACGCGCCGCTCTCTGTATGCTCCTTAATAGACTTGATGCATGTCCCTGTCATAGCGATTTTATTTCGGTTATATTAGCATGGTTCGTATAAGAATTCAAGGGTGGGCCGCCAGAACTTCAGAGCTTTCCAATTCTAAAAAACGGACCAACAAGTTCCTGACCACATGACGATCTTTCTCTCCATCACTCCATGAATAGCTTCGCTTGCCACTGCTGTGCCTGGTGCTCGTCAACCTAAGCTTTGCGCATATACGCCTTTAAGGTCAGTGGCGCAAAGATCAGCACGATCGCCACCGCTCCAAGCAGCGTCAGCCAAAAGTCCTGGCCAATGGTGCCACTGTTTGCGAGCTGGCGTACCGCCGAGACGAGATGAGAAATGGGATTAAACTTGACAAAGACCTGTAACCAGTCTGGTAAGGTACTTGCCGGTACGAAGGCGTTGGAGAGGAAAGTGAGCGGAAACAGAACGATCAGCGAAATGCCCTGCACACTCGACGCCGTTCGGGCGATCACACCGAAGAACGCGAAAATCCAGCTGACGCACCAGGACACACCGATCACCAGCACACCGCCGAGCACCATGCCGAGCAGTTCCGGTCGGTAGCCCAGGATGTAGCCCATGACTATCGTCAGCACGGTCGCAATCCCATACCGAAGCGTGTCAGCGAGGAGAGCGCCTACCAGCGGTGAGATACGTGCAATTGGCAAGGAGCGGAAACGATTAAACACCCCTTTGTCCATGTCTTCGCGTAGTTGCACACCCGTGACAAGCGAGGTGGTAATCACCGTTTGGACTAAAATGCCTGGAATAATGATGGGGAGATAGCTTTGAATATTGCCAGCAATCGCGCCCCCAAAGATGTAAGTAAACATCAAGGTAAAGAGGATTGGCTGCAACGTCACGTCAAAGAACTGTTCGGGTGTGCGACGCATTTTGCACACACTGCGATACGCCATCACCAGCGAGTTACTGACGGACTGCCGCAAGCTGACACGGTTTTTCAAGTGGCGCTCTGCAATGGTGGGGATGGCCTGGTCATTCCCCATGGTTTGGGTGCTACTCATCGTCTGCATCCTTTTCTTTGGTGTCGTGTCCGGTAATCGTTAAGAAGACTTCGTCAAGCGTTGGTTTCTGGACGCTCATCTCGCTGAGGTGAATGCCTGCACTCTTGAGGGCGATCAGCACATCGGTGACCTTGTCTGCGTTTCCCATCGGTGCACTCAAGCTCCCTGTCTGCGGTGAGCACGTCGCTTTGACCCCGAGATGGGCCTCAAGAATCTGTTGCGCCTGTGGAAGCTGAAGGTTATCCTGTATATGCACCTGTAATGCCGCCGTGCCAATCGACTTCTTCAGTTCATCGGGCGTTCCCTCAGCTACCACCTTGCCCTTGTCGATCACCGCAATGCGGTCAGCAAGCTGGTCAGCTTCATCGAGGTATTGGGTTGTCAGGAGAATGGTTGAGCCGGTCTCGACCAGACGACGAATAGTCGCCCACATCTGCGCACGAGTGCGCGGGTCAAGGCCGGTGGTTGGCTCGTCTAGAAAAAGAAGCGGCGGCTGCGCAATGAGGCTGACAGCCAGATCAAGCCGACGACGCATCCCACCGGAAAACTTCGCGAGAGGTCGTTCCGCCGCTTCAGTCAGATCAAACTCCTCTAACAGTTCGACGGCTTTTCGCCTCGCCGCAGCTCTTGTCAGACCGAGGAGCCGGGAAAAGATCACGAGATTTTCGGTTGCGGAGAGCGCTTCATCGACCGAAGTAGACTGACCGGTCACGCCAATAAGCTGGCGGACGATCTGCGGTTCTTTCTCAATGTCGTGTCCAAAGATGGTAGCTGTACCCCCGTCCGGTCGGAGCAAAGTTGCCAACATGTTGATAGTCGTGGTCTTGCCAGCACCATTGGGTCCAAGGACCCCGTAAATGCTGCCGACTGGTACGTGTAGATTAACGCCGTCAACGGCGCGATTATTACCAAAGACTTTGACCAGTCCTCGGGCGTCAACGGCAAGTTCTTGAGTCTGTTGTATTACCATATTACAAGTATATCCCTTAAACTCTGCTTATACATTCATAGCGATATATCGTTATTATTAATAATAACGATATATCGCTAAATTGTCAAGCCCCAATTGGCATTTGCAGAGCCATTTAATGCTCGTGCAGAATCCCTCCCCGCTGCAAAAAAGATGAGCCTGGAAGGCCACCACCCTTCCAGGCTCATCTTACACTCAGGGGGTAGGGGCCGAAAGCTTACACGTAGAGGTTTTTTCTCGCTTTTTCCTCTGCCGCCGCAGACGACAGAGCACAACAAGAGCAACTGATGTGTGTTGTGGCGCGAATGCGCTACAATACACATCAGTTGCTCTTGTTTAAATGGGGCAGGGTGTCCTGCCAGGACGATGCAGCAGATCGGCAAGAAACATCTACGTGTAAACCCTTGACTCTCCGGGTGCAGGAGAGTTTTATAGTTATATTGACAAAACCACACTGCTATGAAGCGGTGGCATTTAGGAGAGATGCTATCTATGTTCAGAATTGGCGATTTCGCGAAAATGGCTCGCGTTTCGGTCAAATCACTGCACCATTATGACGACATCGATTTGCTCAAACCAGAAGTAGTGCACACCACGAACGGGTACCGCTACTATACTATCGATCAGTTGCCCAGACTCAACCGCATTCTCGCGCTGAAAGACCTGGGTTTCACGCTGAACCAGATTCGTTCTCTGCTGAACGAAAATCTCTCACTGCCCGAAATTCATGGAATGTTACGTCTGAAGGAGGGTGAGCTGGAAAAGATGATCCAGGAGGAGCAGGAACGCCTGGAACGTGTCAAAGTGCGCCTGAAGCAGATTGAACGAGAGGAAGTACGGCACGACTATGATATCCTGGTGAAATCGATTGAGCCACAGACTATCGTCTCTGTACGCGGAACTATTCCCCTGAACAACGATCCCTTTCAACAATGCCAGGAGATGGCTAATGAGGTCTACACATGGATTCAACGCGCCGGTGGCAGAATCAGCGGCCACTGGCGCAGCATCTATCATGAAACGGTCGATGAGAGCCAGAATGAGCGTATCGATATCGAAATGGCTGCCGAGGTAGATGATACGTTCTGGACGAAGGGGGCACACATTTCATCCGAGCGGGTAATCACGCGTACATTGCCTGGTACCAGTAGCACGGCTTGCCTGCTGCTCCCAGGGGACTACGATGGTCTTTGGAATGCCCATATTGCCCTTATGACCTGGATCGAAACGAGTGGCTACACCAGTGTGGGTCCATTCAGTTGTATCTATCTCCGCCTACCCATAGAGGGAGGCAAACCATTCACCGAACTCCAAATTCCGATTGAAATTGAACAAGAACGTGAAAATCTAGATGTGTAAAAGGAGAACGTAGATGAACTCACAGATTCTCGCCACGACAACGTCCAGGCGGTCACTCTCGCCGCTGATTGCCTGGAGGAATGCGCTCGGCATCGTTGTACTCTTCTGGCTACTCTTCGGGCTGGTTATCTTTGGCCTGATTACTAACTACCTGATCAGCACGATGGCGAACAAGCTTCTGCTGGCCTCATTCTATCTGGACCTCTGCTTTGGCGTTGCGATGGTTATCGTTGTGGGTCTGATTGTGCTCTGGCAGCGGAAACACGGCGAGACGCTGGCGGAGCTGGGATGGAGACGTCCAACTACTATTACCGCCATCATCATCGCTATCATTTACGGCGCACTCTGGGTAGTATCATCCTACATACGAGAACCCAATCCTATCCAGAGCTTCCTGACCCTGAGTTGGGAACGCCCCATTATGATGCTGATTGGACTCTTCCTGGCCTTTGGCGAAGAGTTGGCGATGCGCGGCTTCTTTATGGAACAACTACGGCGCGGTGGAGTTCCAACCTGGCTCCAGGTTCTCGCTACCGCAATCTTTTCAGGTAGCTATCACGGTATCATCGGTCTCCACTATTCACTCTTTTATGGAGTCAGTTCGATGATCTTATTTGGACTTCTTACCCTGATCTTTGTTCTCGGCAAACGCAGCCTTACACCTGATACTCTCGCTCACGCTATGACCCACTTCTTTGGAGACCCTGTTCTGACGATGGGCATCCTGCAAGGGGCCATTCTACTGGCCGCCGTTCATTAAGTGCTTGCCCTTCGATCAAAGCTCTTTTATAAGAATCTGTTGCTGAAGTCTTTTGCTGATCGAAAT
>DAOTTL010000352.1:0-7769 GCA_034438135.1 Ktedonobacteraceae bacterium
GGCGTGCAAAGCCTTGCCCGCAATCCCTCGTTTCTTTCTTTGGGGTAGGGTGGTTTCGATCAGCAAAAGACTTCGGCAACAGCGTCTTGTAAGGGAGCTATGAGTCATCCCTCATTTTGCCAAAATGAGCAGATGCTCTTGCTGGTGGCGCAGCCGCCAGATTTTCAGGGAGAAAGGGCTGAGGTTGGCAGCAGCAAAGCTGCTGCCAAACTCAGCCCTTTCTCCCTTTTCCCGGGGGGGAGGGGCGGCTTTGCAAGCCGCAGAAAAGTGGAATGACTCATACGAAAGCATTTGTCCTGCTTTTGCAAAAGCAGGATGATGCCTATACCACACATCTATGCAGTGGGCAGATCACGTCGGTTAAAGATTATCAGACCGGCGAAACCGCAAACCAGCCCTCCCACGACCAGGACAATGGGATACCAGCCAGTGATGGAGTGCTCAGAGAGTGCCTGAATGCCCTGAGTATAGTGGATAGGTTCAATTTTGAGCATCCAGCTCAACTTATCAGAGAGTGTTCCGATTGTGTTCATCAGGTAAGCGAGCGCGATAATGCCGACCGCAGCACCGCCTGCCGCTCGACCAGTATTCATGAAAGATGCAAAGAGCATCCCGATGCCACTGGCCATAAACATCAGGGCCAGTTCGATCAACTCGGCGATAGCCAGCCAGCCCCAATCGATGTTCGCGTTCTGGACATACAGTGTCGTGATCCAGACTGCGAAAGCGGTGGTCAGGCTTAAGAATATCGCACCCAGAATGGTACTTAACCAGAGTTCTAGAAAGTAGCTGGTGCGACTGACTGGTTGTCCCAGCGCGAGATCAATAGTCCCATTCTCGATGGTCGCGGGAAGGGACGAACCTGCCATGTAAGCAATAATACCGCCCCAGATCAGAGCATAGAGAGAACTATAGAGTTCCAGTCCCAGCAGCGTGGAGAAGCTGGATACATTTGAAATCCTTGTGCCTATCAGACCCGCTATGGCATTCGAAGTTAGATAAGCACCAAAGTTGACCGAGGAGAGTGTGGGAAAGACGAAGCCAACTATTAGAGCAATAAAAAAGATGTAGAAAGCGCCAGCAGCCAGCAGTGTTTTGGCGTTAAGAAATGAGACACGAGTAATGATCAAGCCGCGTGCACGCTTTCGTGGCGCGGCCATGGTTGTCGAGATAGATGTTGTCGCCATGTTGACCCTCCTTACACCTGCTGGTCCTTTTCGATGAGTGACAGGTGTAGACGTTTCCCGTTGCGGGTTTTCACCTTTTTAGTGCGTAACGGGTGTAGATGCCTCTCGTTGCGGGTTTTCATAAAATTTCAAGAACACTTCTTCCAGCGGAGCTTCTTCGGCTTGCAACCGCAGTACTTTGTAGCGACTGAGTGCTTTGACGAGATTGTCCATACTGCCGATGACTATGAAATGATACGCGCTATTCTGACGGGTGATATTGCTGACTCCTGGTATCTGTGTCAGTTCCTCCATGCTCACAGTGTCACCGAACTCCACTGTCACACGCTGACCGGCTTTCTGGCGCAGCTTCTCCACTTCCTCAATAGTGACGACCTCGCCCTGGCGAATAATAGCGACCCTCTGGCAAACTTTCTCAATATCGCTCATGATATGTGAACTCATAAAGATGGTCTTGCCACGAGCCTGTTCCTGGAGCAGAAAATCGTTGAAAACACGTTGTAAAAGCGGGTCAAGACCAGAGGTTGGTTCGTCCAGAATGAGTATCTCAGGATCGTTCATAAAGGCCAGTACAATACCGATTTTCTGGCGCATCCCCTTAGAATAGCCCTTCAAGGGTCGCTTTGTCTCAACTTCGAAACGATCGATCAGGTCCTTCAGCAGCGTTGGCTCGTAACCGCGCAGACTTGAGAAGTACTGAATGACTTGCTTGCCAGTCATCTGTCCCGGCAGGCGCACATCGCCTGGGAGATAGCCGATATGACGATGGAGTTCAATGGTATCGCGCTGTGCGTCAAGTCCCAGCACGCGGATCGTACCGGAGTTAGGACGGATAACATCGAGCATACAGCGAATAGTCGTCGTTTTGCCTGCCCCATTTGGTCCAAGGAAGCCAAAGATCTCCCCTTGTTCAATACTGAGAGAGATACCTTTAACAGCCTGGACGTTTCCGTATGCCTTATGAACATCATCGACGACGATGACCGGATCTGGTGTTTTCATGATGTGATCTCCTTCCTCATCATTAACCTGTATCATCTTTAAAGTCTGGATCAGTTTTAAGCATAGCTACGTTATTCTGAATAAAAGATGAGTATACGTCTGCCATCGACGCCTGATTTTTTCCATCCTGTTCAGTTTGTTTACCATAGAAAGGCTCCAGCGTGCGGCGTAGGGTCTCGGCTGTCATCTCCGCGATATCCTCATCTGAATAGATGAGATTGTTGGGCATCCATTGATTGGCGAGTAGAAAGCCGAGTGTAATGGCGCTCAGCATATAGATATGCTTCTGAATATCTATATCGGCGCGAATAGACCCCTGATCGCGCAGATAGGTCAGGAAGTTTTCAAAACCTTTCATGCGCTCAGGAAACGAATTGCTACTGAAGTCTTTATTGGCCAGTGTTCCCAGCATATTAACATCCATGAGTAGCATCGCTCGTGCCAGAGGACTTTTCATAGTAGCCAGCATACTGTGTTTGAGCATGCCATGCAGGGTTGAACCCTCTTCTGGATCCTCGGAGATGCGACGGCGAATGTCTTCCATCAACCGTATATCCTCACGTCTCAGAAGTGTCCAGAAGAGATCGTCGCGTGTTTTCCAGTGCAGATAAATGGTTCCCTTGGCAACTCCAGCCTTTTTAGCGATATCATCGATCGTCGTTTTGTTATATCCCCAGCGTTCAATGAGTTCGGCTGCGGCGTCCAGAATCTTGTCCGCACGTACTTCTGTATTATTGCGACTCCTTTTCTGTGGGTTTACCAAAACTGTTGAATCCTCTTCTTTAACTTGACTAAATGACCAGATAGTTAAAATTGGTCATATCGACTATCTGGTCATAGTTATAGCTGATTTTCGGGTAAAAGTCAAGCTTTTTGTGACAGAATGATTGTAATGTCGTTTTTCTCGTCCCTTCCCGAAAAAGATATGAGTCATGCCTGATTTTTCTGTAGCTTGCAAGGAGAGGTTGCTTGTCGATCTTCTGCATCGGCCTGGCATGCCACCTTGCCCCATTCAAAAAAGAGCAACTGGCCTATTTTGTGGCGCATTCGCGCCACAAAATAGGCCAGTTGCTCTTTTTATACTCTGTCGCCGCAGGCGACAGAGGGAGAAGCGAGAAAAGTCTCTATTTATAAGGGGGCGGCCTGTATAGCAGGCCGAACGCCTTTTCTCCCGATTTTGGAAAATGAGCTATCGTTGGCGAACCCTTCTGCCGAGGAGCGAGCGAGCATGTTCCCTCCTTCAAGGCGAGCTTGAAAAAGGAGTTCGCCAACGATATCAAAATGAGGGATGGCTCATAATCGATTGAGAGCGTGTCTGGCAATTATCGGTAAGCCGCCCCGTTGTAAAGAGCCAGCGGGCAAATTGCAAGCGTCGGCTTTCTGGCGAGAGGGGAAGTGTATCCCGTTCATCTGGAACAAAATGCAGGCGAAAACGCCGGAGTTGCTCCATTTCTCCAGATGTGAGAACAGTTGAATTCAAAGATTTTGTCACTTTTTTGCGCGACGGAAAACGGAACATCTAATCAATCCTCCTTGTGCATTCTCTCCTGTTTAATGGATTTGAGAAGTTCAGAAAACCTGGTACTAGCATTCCTCTGTTTATTCTACAAGTGAAGCGGCTGTATACAGCTATCACGTAGAATATTTCTAGATAGTGACAGCGATTTGTTTCCAGCGTAGTGGGCCGGACCCTCTTTTTCCAGAAATATGCTATACTAAACTCATCGAGAAGCACAAAAAGCATCTCATCTCTTCTATTCTAACGTCAAAAACCCTCAAGGAGATTACTGATTGATGACAACAATCACAACAGGTCGCAATATCCTGACTCTCATCAACGTATTTACAGTCAAGCCAGAAAATCAGCAGCAGCTACTAGATATACTAATAGATGCTGATAGCTTAATTATTTCGACCTTGCCAGGGTACATTTCGGCTAATTTTCATCGTAGCCTGGACGGAACAAAAGTAACCAACTACACTCAATGGGAAAGTGCTCAGGCGCTGGATGCTATGCTCAAAAATCCGCGTGCTATGCCACATTTACAGTCCATCAGAGAACTGGCGGAAAAGATTGAGCCGGGACGTTACGAAGTAGTTTACAGCGAATCGATCGCTTAATCATAAAAAAGCGGCATATATCAGGAAAGGAAAAGCTATTGATCTGGCAACGTCTTTCTCGCATCTGGCAATCTTGTGCAGAAGGAGCCTGGGAGGCTTATTGTCATGGCTCACTACCTCATGGAGCTGTTATCACAGATGCGCAGGGAAACATAGTCGCCCATGGGCGTAACCGTATTCGCGAACAGACAGCAGAGGGCAGACAGATTGCACGCAACCGTCTGGCCCATGCAGAGCTTAACGCACTGCTGGACCTGGATTGGTATGCTGTAGATGTCTATGGCTGCCAGCTTTACTCGGTCATTGAGCCATGTGCGATGTGTATTGGTGCCGTTCGTATGGCCCATATGCGAGAGGTGCATTTTGCTGCTCGTGACGGTGGTTCTGGTGGTACCTCGCTGATTGATAAAACGCCTTTCTTTAGAAGTGGTGAGATGCAGATCTTTGGTTCAGAGGATCCTGAACTGGAGATTATCTTTATGGCTATCTTCGTAGAGGCTACTCTCAGCCAGGCCCATCCCAATGCCGGTAACTGGATTGAGCAACTCTCCAGCGATGTCCCTCTAGGTGCGAAACTGGGCCAGCATCTTTTTACGACTCAATCGTTGCGTACATGGAAGGAAGAAGCACGGGCTGCCTCTTTCGTGCTGGACCATATTCATGAGCAACTTTCCTTGCTCTCCTGACTTGAGGGGTACATATGGAGCCTTTTACCCTTTCTACCTCGACCGGAAATCAGCAGGTTGACGAGATTTTGCGCGGTACAATTGGTATTCTAGAGACAGTCTTTCCTGAACGCATAAGAGCCTATTATCTTCATGGTAGCTTCGCAAACGAGACAGGGATCTCAACCAGTGATATCGATCTCTTTCTTATACCGAAAGGCGCATTCACGCCTGAAGAGCGTCAGAAGATGCAGCGCATCATGCATTTCAGCGCTTTTTTGAGTCCTTTTATGGTTGAGATGATGGCAATTGATGAGCACATATTACTCCAGCATGGGCATTTCAGAATTAAACATGCCAGCCGTCTGCTCTGGGGAACAGAGATCCGCGAGCAAGTTCCAGAGCAGACCCTGGATGACTATTTGAGACTCTATGCCTCTTTTCCATTTCTCTATATCTCATCTATGTTGCGTACTACCGAAACGGTAACCCTGCCTCTCGCTTATCCTCAGTCCACGAGCGAATTTTATGGCTATGATCAGCAACAACTTCCGCCAGGCAATACGGAGCAGCACAACATCAAGAAGCTAGTCACGAGCTGCTGCTGGATAGCCACCATTCTCATTGCGTGGAACTGTGGAAAGACTGTTCCAGGAAAAAGAGAAAGTGTGTCTATGTACGAGGAATTCGTCCATGATGAGTGGGGTCCTTTTCTTGCGGAAATGTATGAGTTGGGGAACCAGAGATGGCATTACCTTGTTCCATCTGACACCGCAGAGCGGCAGCAACTTCGCGACCTCTGTGCTCGAACTCTGGCGTTTGAGAACCACTATCTCCACCGTTACCAACGGTACTTGCAGACAGAACTGGAGAAAGATGAAGCAAGTAATCTTTCTGCCACCAGGCAACTCAGCAAAATACTTTTTTTGAAGTAAGTGAAAAAGGAGAAATGGCTGTAAGCTCGGCCATTTCTCCTTTTTCAGAGATATTTTATCAGCGTCCCTGATAGGGCGCATGCCAGGGGGGATCAGACGGTGCGTCTCGATCCTGGTTATAAGGATCGAATCCTCCACTCGTGTAGGGATAAGTGCGGTTTCCAGGTGAATACTGATGATGAGGGGCAGAGACACTCAACTCCACGATTAACTCATCAATGATTGTTCCTGTTCTGGAAGGGGGTATGAACGGTTGATTGGTCTCTTTTGATGCACGTACAGCCTGAACCATCAATTTTGTGGCTTTTTGGGTTCTATTCATCTCCACTTGCAACTGGCCATAGCGCTCCAGGCGAGAGAGTAAGTTATTGAGCGAATAGGCGATTTGCCAGAGAATATTCTCCTTGTTCAAGGGGGCGCGAGCACCGAAATCTCCGTTGGCGGCGCTCACATGTGTCTGGAGAATTTGCTGAATGCCGTCCTCAAGCTGCTGCTTCAGCGTCAGCTGTTCTTCCTGCTGAGCGATCTCGCGTCGCTCAAGCGACACAATTTCCTCGGACCGATCGAGGTCAGCGATGGCGCGATTGGCACTGTTGGACCAGAAATAACTCAGGACAGCAATAAATATATCAAGTCCTATGGATGGATAGAGGATAAGGTATGCTGAGTTGGCAAGACCTCGTGAGATGTCAGGGGTATGTTTGCCCAGGGTAATCCATAGTACAGTAAAAAGGATATTGATGGACATCACCAGGAAGACGCTGCGCGGTGGGAAGAAAGCAATCACTACCAGTTCCGAGGCTACCATAATATCAAAGGCTGGCAAAAGAGAAGTTGAGACACCATCAGGCATGGAAAGGAAAGAGAGAGCAAATCCTAGAATCATCACGGTGACGACCATCCAACCCGCAGCAGCAAGATGGCCCCGCTTGTTAAACCAGAAGAGGGCGATGGCATTGATCAACAGAGTGATTGTCAGTACAACCAGAAAACCTATATTGTTATAGGCGAGCGGTAGAGGGAGCATAGTAAAGAGACTGACATATAAAATTGTCTGACTGGCTACTCGTCCCCGACGGGCTGCCTCTCGTTGGGCGAAGTTGGCATTTGCTGGCACCGATGGCGCGGTCCAGCGAAACCAAAATTCTCCTCGATCAGTCTGGTTGTGCAGCCCTGTAGATGGCTGCCAATCTGGAGTCTCTGTGTATCTTTCTTTTGGTATAGACATCTCTGCTGTATGTTTCCTTTCATTATGGTCTTCTGGGACTGAGATTGTCTGGAACATGACGTTCGATTATTAGATCGCGTATCCAGTTTCCTCAGCGAAACGATATGCACATCTAAAGGTGACAGGGAGAACTCAATATCCTCCCCTCTCTATACTACAAGTACCTCCACATGCTATTTTTCTGCCAGGGCAGAAAGATAATAGCCTTCTCGCTTCGAGCGAATAGTTAGCCCCAACTGTTTCAATTTTTGACGCAAGCTAAAGAGAGCGTTATAGACTCCTCGCATCTCTTCTCGCTGTGTTTTGTGTTGATAGGCGGCTTCAAGAAGGCGGCAGTGCTCTTGTACCAGTTTGTCCCATCGTCCATCAGGAGAGAGCAGCGATTCAAGGAAGATCTCATCTGTGCAATGATAGCAGGCATGTAGCACAGCTTGCGGACAACAGAGCGGTGATGAGAGTAAAGGCAGTAAAACCCGAATTTCTGTATCGGTAAGAACCCTTTGTGAAATAACACATTTATCTAACACTTGCTCCTTTGAAAGTAAAGATAGAACTGATGCTGATACATTTACCACCATCTGGCAGCTAGAGATAAAGATGCTTAAGTCAAACGAGAAGCAGAGATCATTTC
>DAOTTL010000353.1:0-7302 GCA_034438135.1 Ktedonobacteraceae bacterium
AAAGATGCCATCCTCCTGAATCTCCGCCGCGACCGTCACCGGAATCACCCGTCCATCTAACGTCTTCACCTGATAAGTACTGCCCACATGCGCTCCCAGTTCAGTAAAAACCGTTGAGCTCATAACAACATTGTTGCCTTTGAGCACATTTTGGATCGTCAAATCGGAGTTCGGCAAGAGAAAATGCGCCTGCCCTACGAGGGGAAAATTCGACGAAACCGCGTCAAAAGCGAAAACCTCTTCCGTACCCGAGGTCGCAACAATGCTACCTCCCGGATTAGAGAGTGTCGCGTATGCATTGATCTTTCCCTGGCGCTTCAATGTATTCAGAAAAGTAAGGTCGCCTGGATGCAGTGCAGCCGTTGCAGCGTTCAGGCGAATATCTCCCCCATTTGCATCAACAATATTTCCCACTAATGCCTGATTGACACTTAATCCCACAAGTTGTAATGCAATAATAGCCATCACACCCACCGCCACACAAAATATTGCCAATAGAGTGCGCTGTCCCCCTCGTCTGAGCGAGCGCGTTGCATATAGCCAGTAGAGTGTGAGTTTCATGGGTAATACTACCTGGTTTCTTCCTACTAAAGAGAATCACTGGGCCTCGTCTCTTTGGATATCTCTGCTATCCTGACGAAACGAAGAGGTCGTCAGAAAAAAATTTCTTTCTTCAATTCGCTCTTTACTATGTATCCTGCCGTTTCAGTCGGCAAGTATAAGGAATACAGGTAGAAGAGGTATGTCAAAAAAATCTGGTAAACAGGTGATACGCTTGACATCACATAAGAAATCCCTTATAACAAAGAGAGTCTCCTGAAATTCCTGAGTGTAGAGCACATAGATAGGGCGATTATATCATGGCGGAGCGCAAATCCAAACTTGAAGAGGCCCGGCGGCTGAGGGGCTGGTCACTAGAAACGGCAAGCCTGAAAATAGGTGTCCATCCTCAGACATTACGACGCTGGGAAACGGGCAAAAACAAGCCACATGACTCTCGCGTTCGTAAGATTAGCGAAGTATACGAAACAACGCCAGCCGGATTGGATCTGGACTGGAACTATCATCACGTGCCGCTCACAGCTTTTCTATCTAATGATTTAGGAGAGCTTGAACCATTTCTCGCTACTCTTGCTGCATTCCCTCTCTCCATCGAGGAGCTTGGCCTCCACCTGATGGCCCTGACACTTCAGAGAAAAGTTGATCGGCAAAACCTTAACTATGCCCCTTTTCAACTACAAATACATCAGTATATTAAAGAATACGACGACTATATACGCTCGCAGCATACCATGCTTCCCGCGAATTCTCTACGTCAGCAAACGCTACGAGTCGTCGCTACCATGCCTATCACGGCGCATCTCGAAATTATCGAGAAGAACCCTCTCCCTGTGCCTCCTGAGGATATTCTGACTCACTGCGCCAGCGGGATAGCTGTCTGCTGGCACATGAGCCAGGACGAAGATCTTCTCCTGACCAGCGCCTTTGTTTCAAGCTACCTGATTCTCCTGACTAAAATCTTTGAAAGCTTTGTCCACTGTCGTCTGGCCGCTGCCGAGCTTATCTCTCAGGCATATCTGTTTAGAACGATCCTTTCTCTGCAGATGCAAGAATCGCAATCCAGTATCAAATGCTATACCAGTGCTCTGGAGTACAGTGGGATTGCAAGAGATGCCGATGGAGCCATGTGTGCCCCTATTCTTCTCTCCTCTTTACGTCACTATGGCAAACAACCAGCTCAGGCATTAGAGAAAATGGCCAATTCCCTCTGGCTACTTAAACCGATCCCAGCTCCGGCTGATTTTTCTCTTATCCGCGATTATATTCAAAGAATAACCGAGTTTTATCTGGCTCCCGGTCAACTAGATGCCAGACAAAGAAGATCAAAACCATCATCCTCTGATGCATCAGAGATCGATGAATTTCCTATCTCTATTGATTATGCCGAGACCGCTCTGACTCTCTGGGATGGCGTGACCCATTATGAACTTGGCGAGTATATCCATGCTCTCGAAGATCTGCTCCCCACCAGTCACAGCGAAGTGGTCTACGATGCACCTGAACAGGTTCGCCACGAATTTCTCCAGAACCGTGCCCTGGCTGCGCTCCGACTCCATGATATGAGCCAGGCTATTAGCAGCCTGCGCGTGGCCCTACCAGAGGCTTTGAGTATGGGTACCGAGCAGGAGTTGGTGAAGGCCGACGAAGCATACCATATCTTGCAGTTCTTCCAGGCGAGCGAATCCTCAACTCCTGGCTCGGATCTCAAAGACCTTTTAAAAAAACATGACTGACACAAAAATTCAGGACGGATCGCCGAAAATGGTGTAGTGCCAGCCTTTGCGTGCCTCACCACTCAGTTCAACCATTACGTGCTTGATCTGAGTGTACTCTTCAAAAGAGTAGATAGACATATCTTTGCCTATTCCACTCTCTTTATAACCGCCATGAGGCATTTCAGAGGTTAGAGGTAGATGGTCGTTGATCCAGACGGTGCCGAATTGCAGGGCACTGCTGGCACGCATCGCTCTGTAGATGTCACGTGTCCAGACCGAGGCGGCGAGTCCGAAGACGACATCGTTTGCTTTCAAGAGTACCTCTTCCTCGCTCTGGAAACGGCAGACAACGATGGCAGGCCCGAAGACCTCACATTGTACTATCTCGGCATCGTTGCGATCCTCGGCGATGACGGTCGGCTCGAAAAAGAAACCGTTTTGTAGACCCTTCACAGTTGCGCGTTTGCCACCGACTATGACGTTACCTCCGGCGTGCAAGGCACGTTCGATAAAACCTTCGGTCGTTGCTCGTTGGGTTGCAGAGATCAAGGGTCCCATATCGGTACTCTCCTGAGCGGGATCGCCGACGCGGATCTGCTTGACTTTCGTCAGAAACGAGTCCATAAATTGATCGTAGACCCCCGACTGCACATAGATACGCGTCGCAGCCGTACAGTCCTGTCCGCAGTTGACATAACCACCGACTACCGCGCCGTTAGCAGCAGCTTCGATATCGGCGTCGTCATAGACGATAAAAGGAGCTTTGCCGCCCAGTTCCAGATGGACGCGTTTAACCGTATCGGCTCCGGCTCGCATAATGTGTTTACCGCTCTCGGTGCTACCAGTGACCGAGACCATATTCACCAGGCGATGACTGGAGAGGGCCTGCGCTACTCCTGGCCCACTCGTGATTACGTTTAGAACTCCGGGAGGTAAACCTGCCTCTAGCGCGTATTCGCCTAGCTTTAGAGTAGTCAGAGGAGTTTCGACGGATGGTTTGAGCACTACCGTATTGCCCGCCGCCAGGGCCGGACCAATTTTCCAGGCTGCCATCATAAAGGGATAGTTCCAGGGTGCCAGCGAGGCCACCACTCCGATTGGCTCGCGCCGGATAATGCTGGTATGAGAACCGTTGTATTCACCGGACGCGCTTCCAGAGAGATGTCTGGCCGCGCCTGCGAAGAAGCGCAGGTTATCGATGGCAAACGGGATATCGCTATCACGTGCCAGTTTGATTGGTTTGCCTGCGTCGATGGATTCCAGCTCAATCAACTCTTCGGAGTGAGCCTCAATCACCTGGGTCAACTTTTCCAGCGCAGCCGAACGCTCTCCCAACGGGAGACGCGACCAGCGTCCGTCGTCAAAAGCCTCCCGTGCCGCCGCTACAGCCAGTTCAACATCTTCGATACTGCTTTGAGGAACGTGCGCAACGGCCTCGCCTGATGCTGGACCAATGTCATCTACCTCTTTGCCAGAACTGCTGTTGACGAGTTCACCATTGATCAGAAGTTTATATGAGGTCATTTTTAACCGCTCCTTTCAGATGGACGGAAGAGAATTTTTCCTGCTCCGTGTGAGAGAACTGAAACCAGTGTATCACACAGTACGCCGCGTCTCTGTCATATGCATATCGTATCGTGCCAGTTCGCGGAAAAAAGGTTCGGAAGGCACACAGGCTTCAGGACCATGAGCGCCTCGCCGGGTGATTTCTCCGTTAGCCAGCATGCGTCCGACGATCGCCAGCGGGGTGCCCGTGTCCAGTGCTCCCGCGCTCACTCCCCAGCGGCGATAGGGCAGGACAACCACCTGGTTCGTAATCTCTATCGCCTTGCCTGCAACCTTGCCATTGACGACAACGCGCAAGACATCGCAATCCTGTGGCTCAACCTCCTCAACTGGTTCTAACTCCACCAGACGAGTCAGCATCTCGCGAGGAGAGACCGCACCGCCGTTCACTGCCAGCGGTTTGCTGCTCCCAAAACCCAGATCGATTAAAAACCTGAGCTTTTTCATGAAATCCGTAGGAAAAGCGATCTTAAAAGAGACGTATTGGATACCTTTATTCCGAAACGAGATCGGAAATGTGGCACACTCGGAATGGAGAGAATACACCGCAGTTACACGTCCCACAGGAGGAGGAAAGAGCATTTCCTCCTCGCCACTCAATGGTAACTGGGGGTACCACTCTCCATTCTGGAATACCTGTGGCTCTTTTGTAAACTCATCCAGAATGGTACGCATAGAATAAGGAGCCACCAGGGGAGCCTTAGAGGGAGTCGCATCTATACAGCCCAGTTCTACCCGTGCACTCTCTACTTTTTCCAGCGTGTCTATCGCCACCCTGGCCAGCATATTTGTAATCCCTGGCGTTCCTCCCATACCCAGAACTGCCGTGATTCCCGCTGCTTCAGCCTCATCGTGCAATGCCAGCAGTGTACGGGACATATGAAACAGTCCACCAAGGTCCGCATAGTGGACCCTCTCGCTAATGCAGGCACGCAAAACTGCCAGATTAAACACGTAATCGACCGCGCTCAGTACAACGTCCGCTCCACGCAACAGTTTTCGCAGTTGCTCCTCATTGTTCACATCAATCTGGCAGACCTGGAGCTTCCTGCAATCCAGGCTCTTAGCCAGTTCAATGCCCCGTGTCTCGTTGTAATCAGCCACAGTCACCTGATCCACATCGGAGTATTCGATTAAGGCGCGTACAGTAACTCGTCCCATAGCACCAGCGCCACCGAGTACAATGATATGCATACAACCCCCTGATTTCAGCTGCTCTGAAGCGCTATGCGACCGAGGATGTGCTATCTTGAGCAGTCCCTGGGAATTCTACAGATGGTTTGGGTATAGCCTCGGCGATGGGCACAACTCCGCTGATCCCTGTACGGATCTCGCGCAACGTATCCTCAAGACGCGTAAGAATGGTATCGATCTCCTCACGTGTGATAACTAACGGTGGCTCAACACGAATCACCCGCGAGTTATTCAGTGTTCCAGAGATCAGTACACCTCGTTTGAAGAGGCCAGAGGCTACCGCATAGCCAATCTCATCGTCCACAAAGTGTTGGCCGATCAGCAGACCCTTGCCGGTAATTGCCGTGTACATGTCCTCATTGCGAGAGGCAATCTCTTTGAGCTGTTGTATAAAGTATGCCCCCTTATCAGCAGCTTGTTCAGAGATCTTCTCCTCTAACGTGACATTGATTGCCGCAATTGCAGCCGCGCAGGCCAGTGGATTTCCACCAGTTGTAGAAGTATGAATGAAAGGATTGCTGTTCATCACGCTCCAGATGCGAGGAGTAGACATAAACGCGCCTATTGGCATGACCCCACCGCCCAGCGCTTTGGCGGAGGCAATAATATCCGGGACAACTTCCCAATGGTCAACGCCCCACAGCTTACCAGTGCGTCCCATCCCTGTCTGTACTTCATCGGCAATCAACAAAACCTCATACTCATCGCAGATCTGACGCAGGCGTGGCCAGAAATCGTCGGGTGGCACAATTGCGCCAGCCTCGCCTTGTATCGGCTCCATCACTACTGCGGCAATATCGTTTCCTACCTCGCGTGCAATGTGTAACTGTTGTTCGACTGCGTCAGCATCACCGTAGGGCACATGGAAGACATTGTTCTGATTGGCCATTGCCGGACGGCGGAAGATCGCTTTGCCGGTTAATGAGAGCGCACCGGCAGTTTTCCCATGAAAGCTATGTACGGCAGCAATAAAACCATTTTTACGCGTGTAAAGTCTGGCCAGTTTCATTGCTCCCTCTATCGCCTCCGTTCCGCTGCTCACAAAAAAGCTATACTGAATATCGCCAGGTGTAATCTCTGCCAGCAGATGGGCCAGCATTCCGCGCAGAGGATCAAGCAACTCCTGAGTTGGTAATGGGCTTTTTTGTAACTGTGCCTGGACCGCTCCCACAACCGTGGGATGCGCCCAACCTAGATTGAACACACCAAAGCCCCCCAGACAATCGATATACACTCGGCCTAGCACATCGCGAAACGTTGCCCCTCGTCCCCTCCATTCGACCGCCGCATAATCTCCAGCTTCTGCAACAGACTTACGATATTCAATAAAACCACTGTTATAATAATTTGCAAAGTTGCTGAGAGTAGTCTCGATCAGCCATTCAGTCTCGCTTTTCCCCAATTGTTGCTTTTGTACAACGTCGAGATAACGCTGAGAATCATTGAGGGCCTGAAGTAAGCCATCGGTACTCATATGTGTCCTTTCTGCTCGTGCGGCCTTTGGAATATCTACCACCCGGCCCCGCTTGCCGAGACACAAACGCGAGAGATCTTCTTCGAGAAAATCTGAAGCATTCGCCTGGAGATAAGCAGAGTTACGTCTATCCTTGAGGATAATCGTCTCTGGTAGAGAAAACGCATAAAAAGGTCAATTATCGGAAGAAGGGCCGGGTAATCGATCCAACCGGGATCGCACCAGGGAGAGTAAGGAGCATAATGGAGGTGTTGTATATGATGCGCCTGACTCAAGATAGTGCAAATCATATCAAAAGAGGGGAGTCAGGGGTAACAAGTAGACAAGTGGAAACCACGAAATACGTAGTATTTCGGTGTGTAGCGCCCGCGCTTTTTTCCAGGAATATCGATAAATCGCACGAAAAACACCGGATTTCTGATAAATGACAACGATATATCAGGTTTCTTTTCTAAGAGTATAGCTTATAGGTGGACTAAAAGGCAAGCCTGTAAGCTTCCTTGTCCGCTTCTGCGGCTTGTAAAGCTGCCCCCTTACAAGGATAGACTTTTTAGCCGATCCGCTGCATCGGCCTGGCAGTCCACCCCATCCCCCTTTAAACAAGAGCGAATGGCCTGTTTAAAGAGGCCTCTGCCCTTTTAAGCAGGCCATTCGCTCTTGCTATGCTCTGTCACTGCAGGCGACAGCAGGAGAAGCATGAGTCATCCCTTACTTTTCTGCGGCTTGCAAAGCCGCCCCTTTCCCCAAGAAGAGGGAGAAATGGCTGAGTTTGCAAGCAGCAAAGCTGCTTGC
>DAOTTL010000354.1:0-19294 GCA_034438135.1 Ktedonobacteraceae bacterium
ATCTTACAGGCATAGAGAAGGTAAAAGATCACAAGTTATTTCATGATGTGGAACAATTCGATGATTTTTGGGTCTTTAGTAGTAGAGCATCCACCAAAAGACGCAGGAGAAAGAGGCTGTTGCCTGTCAGTTGGGATTGAAATGCCCCGACCTTCTCTTTTGTGCTCCGATGCTTGGTCAAACGGCTGAAATAGGTATGCTGGCAAAACGTCCGGCTGGGAAAGACATAGGATGGATATTCAAGAGTACGCCTTGCTCGAATTACTGGCAATCGACCTTGATGGCTCTTTCAGACAACTGGTTCTGCATTATCAGAACATGCTCTATGCCTTTGCATTCCGTCTCTCTGGCAGTTTACAGGACGCGGAAGATATTGTGCAGGAAGCGTTACTTGGAGCTTATGTAACCCTCCTTCATTATCCGCCAGAACGTATCCGGTCTCTCAAACTAAGAGCCTGGCTCTATAAGCTCACATTGAACATTTTCCGTAACAGCAAGCGTCGTTTGTCATTGCTCATCTCCTCTTATGATCTCTCTGAAGAGGAGATACTGGAAGTATCTGATACTGAGTGCGAGAGACCCGAAATGCTCTATGAGAATGTTGAACGCCTGCAAGAACTGGCAAAGATGCTCGGCATTCTCCCGGAACGCTATCGTATAGTTGTGATTTGCTTCTATTTTGAAGAGTTGTCTTATCAAGAGATAGCAACATTGCTGAATCAGCCACTGGGAACCATTAAATCTCGTCTCCATCGTGGGATACAGATTTTAAAAAAGCATTTACAGCTTCAAAAGCTGGAGGAGAGAATGACCTATGAATTATGATGACCAGCACAGTTGGCAGGATCAGGATGAGCTTTCTCAAATTGTTACTCCTCCACCGGCACCAACTTCTCTATTACAGAGTCTGGAATTCCACATAGATCAATATAAACAATATCTCTCCAGCTCCCTGTTGCCAGAACAACTGCGCCAGACTCTACAGCATGAAAGATGGGAGGTGCGTTGCGCCGCCATTGAGCGGTTGGGCACACAGGATCAGCAACGACTACCAGTAGATTTATTAACGCACGCTCTTAGCGATGAGAGCCTCTATGTGCGGGACGCGGCACTGCGAATTTTAGAACGCAGGGGCATACAACCATTGGACTATTTGCCCGTTCAGGAACTAGAAAATCGCTCCTGGCTTTCGTTCCCGCTAGAAAGGAAACAGGCTATGGCTTCTTCTCAAACAGATGCAGAAAATATGGTCCCATTAAATAGAGTTGGAAAGCTACCTCATGCAGCGAGGAAAAAATGGTTTCAGCGTGTTCGCCTGCTTGCACTGGCAGGCATATTGATAGTCGTACTGGGAGCGCTTACTGCGGCAAGCTTTGGCTTCGGCTGGTGGGATCCTCTGTTAGGTAGCCCGAATTTGTATACGACGATTAATCAGCAACAGACTTACCAGGGTGTAACGATTGAAATTACCCAGGTATATGCAGACGAGGGTCGCACCATTGTCGCCTACAGAGCATTTTCAGGGAACTCAACAAAACAATACTACCTGAACAACTTCAACCTCACCGGTTCTGCTCAACAGAAGCAAGAGACACTGCTGGCTACCTATGGAAACACCGGATCGCATTTTTACTATCTAGTTCAGTCACCTTTTCTGGTGCCAGCAAATGTGCAAAAGCTTACGTTAACTCTCACTATTGGTCATCTGATAGTCGTAACTACAGGGCAAGGATCATCACCTCTAGTTACTGGTTCCTGGCACTTTACATTCACCGTTCCATTTCATCACGCGAACAATTCCGATATCCGTGCACCCATTCCAGGGAACACAGAGATTTAAAGATAAAAGAAGTTTTCTAGCGGTTGCGCCACCATAGATTCAAAAGCGCGACGGTTGCGCCGCTCATCGTAAGCATGAGCCATCCCTGACTTTTCTGCGGCTTATAAAGCCGCACCTCCCCTGAGAAAAGGGAGAAATAGCTGAGTTTGGAAGCCGCAAAGCTGCTTCCAAACTCAGCTATTTCTCCCTTGATTTCTGGCGGCTACGCCGCCAGAAAGAGCGTTTGCCCTTTTCTGGAAAATGAGGGATGACTCATACTTATGATGCTTCAATATGTCATTTCTTGTTTGACCCAGTTCGGGAGTTCAAGAGGTTGTTCTAGTGAAGGATCAAGGGCGGATATGTAGGGCTGACCAGCGACACGCGCGTTGAAGTCAGCACGAGCAGACTGACGTAATTCGGGATCAACAAGGATATCGATACCTGTCGCGGTAAGTACACGGGCCGCGTGGAACGCGCCTTTCACTCCAAGAGCAGTCCCGTGGCTGGCGGTAGCAGCCCACGTATGTAAGCTAATGGCCAGAGGGACGGTAGGCATACCACAGCCCATCGTGGGCGTGTTCCAGCTGACATCGCCAACATCTGTAGAGGCCCCCATAAATGCACCTGGACCAGGAAGTGGACTGGACGCGGAGGCCATACCAAGCGGCTCCACGCCAAACTGTGTCTGTAGTTCCCGAGCAAATGCCAGATCCTCAGGAGTATAGGCAGGAACGCCGACCCGTTCCAGGTGCGTTTGCATCCGCTCGGCCAATGGCTGATTAGGTAGCAGATCATACATGCCGGAGTACACAATCGTTTGCGCACGCGTCTGTGTGGCAAGAGCCGCACCCTCAGCAATCTGCTTTAGCCAGACCGTCGATGCTTCAACGCGTTTTCGGTCGCTATCACGCACATACAGCCGCACCCGTGCGTAATCTGGCACAACATTGGGAGCCTCACCCGCTTTCTCGTAGACATAGTGGATGCGTGCCGTTGGTTCAACATGCTCGCGCATAAGATTGACGCCGTGCGCGAAGAGTTCCGCAGCGTGTACAGCACTCCGACCCAGCCAGGGTGATCCGCCAGCATGAGCCGCTTTACCGAAAAACTCGATACGCATGCCATTGATGGCCGCCGATTTCAGGTACGTTACCCTGGCATCATCGCCTGGATGCCAGTGAAGCGCGGCGTCCAGATCGTTAAAGAGACCCGCACGCGCCATATACAACTTGGCCCCCTCGGTCTCTTCGGCGGCACATCCGTAGACGCGAAGTGTACCGGGAAGGGTGCCAGCAGTCATCAGATTTTTGAGCGCGATAGCGGTTCCCAGAGCAGCGGAGCCGAGCAGATTGTGTCCGCAACCATGACCACTGGAGACCTGGTCTTTGCGTGGTTCCTGGCGTGGCACTGGCTCATTGCCCAGTCCTGGTAACGCATCATACTCGATCAGAATGCCCAGCACAGGCGAGCCTGTTCCCCATTCCGCGATAAATGCGGTAGGCACGTGAGCGGTACCTTTGCTGGTCAGCGCAAAGCCTTCCTCTTGCAAAAGGTCCATAATCAGCCGCGCCGATTTGACTTCCTGTAACGAGAGTTCTGCCAGTTGCCAGAGTTCGCGAGCAACGTGCTCCATGGTAGCTTCGGTTTGCTTGACCGCCTGATCGATAGCCGCAAAAGATGGTATAACCATACAGACATCTCCCTTTGATTAAAGCAAGGCAAAATGTGTTCCTGGCTAGTATACCATCTATTATGAGTCATCTCTCATTTTAGAAAATGAGCCAAAGCCTTTTGCTGGCGGCTGCGCCACCATATCTTCAGAAGAAAAGGATGCGTCTGTCAACAGCTTTACTGCTGACAGACGCATCCTTTTCTTCCATCTTCAGAGGAAGGAGTCAGGCCGTTACGGATAGCTCGTCACGGTGACCGCAGTATCCGGGTTAGCGGCGGTTGACGATCCACCTACGCCATTGATCACGTTCGAGATGCCACCAGATCCGCCCGTTGAGAGGAAGATGGTCAGAAGATCACGCAAGCTTCCTGCCGGGAGGTTAGTGGGAACCTCAAACGCGTTCGCCGCGAAGATGCTCACCCCCTGGTTGAAGAAGCTATAGCTACCCATACCATATCCATGGAAGCTGGTGACGCCATTGGGAATCTTGAAGGCCGCCCAACCATTGACGCCCGCTGCCTCCATCCATGCCGCCTGACTGGGCGGATCGTAGGGCATCTCATTCTGGAAGAAAATGTCCGTGCCGCCATTCCCATTCCAGATCACTTCATATTGCTGATAATGCTCAATAAAGAGACCATACGCGGTCACGTTGTCACCATTGACAATAAGACCGTTATTGGCTGTGTTGACAGTCCAACCCACGCCGTTTCCGTGGTCAGCACGCCATGCCCAGATATCGTCGAGGATGACGTTGTCGGCGTTAACTATCAGGCTAGCAGTCGCCTTCCCTGCTGTTGCACCACCAATACGGAAGAAGACATCTTGAATAGTCGGTGGGTTCGAGACATTCTGACCGTTATGCACGACGCTACTTCCGACCTGGAGTAACGCTGGCGAATTCGTCGTACCTGCGTCGAGGATCATCCCGGAGATCATTACCCCCGGCACATTGGAGACTTGCATAGTCACGACCCCGTTTTGCGGGACCAGCGTTGGGAATCCGAGACCAAGTACCACAGTATTGGCATTCGTCACGTTGATGCTCTGGCTCAGATTATAGACACCAGGAGTCAGAATCAGGTTCTTCCCGCTACTTAACGCGCTATTGATTGTCGCCGCAGTGTCGCTCGGAGAGGCGATGTAGAACGAATTGATCGAGAGAGACGTACCAGGGGTCGTACCGTTTGCCCAAGTCGTGCCAGAGGTGTTTGTCTGGACCGAGGGAACAAAGACATTGTAGTTCCCACTGGCATCTGTGTACATGTATGGCTCCTCGCGTGTCACCGGACTGGTTGCCAGGGTGGTGTACGGACCACCACACGATGACGCGGCGGGGTAACACTGAGCTGGTGCGCCAATGACGCCAGAAAACACCTGGTTCCAGACGCCATTGCTCCAACCGGTAATCTGGCTGTTCCTGACCAGGAACTGTTGCTGTGAGCCGCTGATGATGTTACTGCCGGTGATTTTTGAGTCGGCGATGAAACCACCACTCGCATAGTTCGGATTGGTGCAATAGTCCTGAAGCGTGGTTGCTCCATTGATCTGCACCCGGCGCAATGGAGCAGCCTGCGATACCGCCCAGAATTCAGCATTGTAACAGCCTGAGTTCGGCGTGGTCACATTGATAGTCAGGTTTGACACTGAACGCCAGAAGTTCGTTGTCGCGTTACAAACGCTGCCACTGCACTGGTTGTACGCGTCGATGGACCCGTTAATAACGACCGCGCCTGGTGTGGTACCAAGGCCTATCACGCTGGTATAGTACCCGATCTGAAAGTTCAGTGGGGTAGAGGCGGAGCCATAGGTACCGGGAGCGAACATCAGAGCATAGCGCTGCGTTCCGAACTCGTTCGAGACCTGCTGGTTCGCTATCGAGTTGACCGTTGACTGGATCTGGCTCAGCGGCGTGCTGGGAGTGAAAAGGTAGACATTGGAACCAAAGTTAGGAGGACCAATGATCGGCGTTGACGTTGGCGTCAGAGTCGGCACAGAGGTTGGCGTTGGCGTTGGCGTAGAGCCGCCGCCACCAGAGAGAACCTCGATGCCGTTGATCTGCGCGTTGTCCTTGACGGTTGTGAACTGGATCGTGACCGTGCCGCTACCACTCGCCGTCGCGTTGAACTGCTCAACGACTGCTTTGTTGCCACCACCAGCGGTCGCAAAGATGTCGAAGTTCGTTAAGACCTGAGTGCTGTTGATGCTGACGTTGAAGGTACGCGCACCTGCTGACGTCCAGTAGGTTTCCGCGAAGTGCAGGCGTACTGTATAAGCACTGTTGGCCGTCAGACCTGGAATAGTGTAGGTTGTGTTGCCGTAGCGATTGCTCTGGTAGACAGCGATAGGTGCTGGATTGGTTACTCCAGTAGTAGTGATAGTGTTGGCTGTAGTCGTAGCCGTACCACCTGTAAAATCGGTATCAGCGACGAAGGGGGCAACTGCGGGACCACCTGCATTGATTTGCACACTCCCTGCCCCTGGCGCGGAGGTAGGCGTTGGCGTGGGCGAACTGGCACCCAGAACCTCAATGCCGTTGATCTGCGCGTTATCCTTGACGGTTGTGAACTGGATCGTGATCGCGCCGCCACTGCTCGCTGTCGCGCTAAACTGCTCGACGATCGCTTTGTTGCCACCACCGGCTGACGCAAAAATGTCGAAGTTCGTCAAGACCTGCGTGCCGTTGATGCTGACGTTGAAGGTACGCGCACCTGCCGATGTCCAGTAGGTTTCCGCGAAGTGCAGGCGTACTGTATTCGTGCTGTTGGCCGTCAGACCTGGAATAGTGTAGGTTGTGTTGCCGTAGCGATTGCTCTGATAGACAGCGGTAGGCGCTGGATTGGTTACTCCACTGGTGTCGATAGTGTTGGCTGTGGTCGTAGTAGTGCCACCACTAAAATCCGTGTCAGCGACGAAGGGGGTCGCTGCCGAACCGCCAGCATTGATTTGCACGTTGCTTGCCGCATGAGCAACAGAGGAATGTGTGAAGAGAGCACCAGCCAGGATTCCGATCATGCAACAGAGCAGCATGATCATTCCTATCAGCCTTTGAAGAGATTTCCGACGCAGCATCGCGTCGGGCGTCTTTGCATCCATGACATCTCCTTCCTGGAAGCATCCCAGGAGTTTGACAAAAATATCTCGTAAACAACAGTGTTCGCGTGGATGTTTTCACCACAATGGGCAGCGGAGGGAGCACGCACATTTGTGATTGACACGGTCTGGCTCCTTTTAGAGAAAAGAACTCTCTTCTCTCTTCAGGACATCCATTTATCAGCTTGCTACAGGATTTGTTTAGATTTTCGTAAAGAGAGGGCAAGGAAAACGAACTCCTATCTTATAAGTGGGCTTCTCTGCTTGCACTCGCAGAAGATGGTTGGTGTATCTGATCCTACTTTTTCCGTGACAGCCAGCAATTAAAGAGTTAAATTTTCAATACTTCGTGAAAAATACGGTGGTAATGTGAGGAAAATGAAGGTGGATGAATGAGGTTGAGCAACAAAGAATAGCTAAACATAGAAGATTCCTTCCTGCACTTAAGGAGTGGCAATCCTTGTCTTGTGCTGATAAAGCGCTCATCAACAGATGAGAGCTAAGCCAGAACAGGGCCCCGTGCAACCTGACCTTTTCGATGACTTCCGAAATCCATATCGGAATGGCTATTACGAATATAGTGAATTTACTCCCAATTGTCAAGTAGCTTATGCATAAGCAGATAGTGCTGTGATCTGTTTTATGACAAGAAGAAATGGATGGGTCTTCAGACAGCGAAGCTGCTTGAAGACCCATCCATTTCTTCTTGCGAGAGCGCTCAAGCCTGCTCCTGCTCCTTCTTTGTCACAACAACGGAGACCGTCATGCCGCTGTTTACAGGGAGAGCGATTGAGCATAGCGCTGGATCACTGCTCGCTTGCTGATTGTATGCGAGAGCACCCAGCGCACGCGGGTTCGCTGGCTCGGGGGCGTACAGCCCGTCTCCTCCCAGAACACAATTATCGGCCACAATGATGCTGCCCGGATGTGCGAGTTGGATCGCCCACGCGAGATACTGGGCATAGGCTTCTTTATCAGCATCGATAAAAATGAAGTCAAAAGGTCCTTCCTCCACCAGAAGGGGCAGCGTCTCAAGTGCGGGACCAACACGGACCTCAGCCCGGTCATCTACCTGGGCCTGACGAAACGACTGGCGTACTACTTCAGCATGAGTTTCATTGATCTCCAACGTAATGAGCCGCCCATCCGCGGGTAGAGCACGAGCCAGCCAGATACCGCTATAGCCTGCCAGCGCACCGATCTCAAGGATTTTACGCGCCTGACAGGCTATAGCCAGAACCTGCAAGAGCTTGCCTTGCAGCGCGGAAATCTGAATTGGAGGCAGTCCCTGCTCTCTCGCTCTGACCAAAGTTTGCTGCAACGCCTCATCCTCGGACACAAACAGTCGGGCGATGGCCTCCTCAATCTCGCGAACATTGGCCTGCGCATGGGCACGAGATCCTCTTTCACTCCTCGGCTGAGGTGTAGAGTTGTGTGCAAGCAGGCTGCGGATCTCATTCTTGCTGCGCTCAAGCTCCTGACGCAACGACAGGAGGCCTGGCTGATCAGCAGATTGCGCTATGATACGCACCCCTTTCTCCACGGTGCGTTGCAGATCCTGGAGTTCTTCATAGACAAACTCGATTTCGAGTTGCGTGGCAGGAGGAGGAATGGGATGTCCATAGCGCTCCCAAAACTCCCTGGTGAAGTCTACATGGCTCTGTAACTCTGTCTCCCCCGTCTCTGTCAGACTGTAGACGCTTTTTTCATCTCTCCTCTCTGCCAGGATGAACTCCTGATCCTCTAGCAGTTGTAATGTCGGATAGACCGTTCCCGGGCTAGGAGCATAGCGGCCATAGGTTTGTTCTTCCAGCCATTTGATAATCTCATAGCCGTGTTTGGGTCCGTGGCGCAGAGCATCGAGCAGCAGATAGCGCAACATACCTCGCTCAACCCGTTCACGCTGCGGGCCACGGCGTGGACCGTCTTCGTCCTCATAACGCCAGGATGCGTGATGGCGTTGTCCTTCCCCACGTCCTCCACGTCTTCCGCGCTCCGGTTGCTCCGTTTCCTCGTGATGGCTATGCCCTTCACCGCGTCTTCCGCGCTCTGGTCGCTCCGTTTCCTCGTGATGGCTATGCCCTTCACCGCGTCTTCCGCGCTCTGGTCGCTCTACTTCCTCGTGATGGCTATGCCCTTCACCGCGTCTTCCGCGCTCTGGTCGCTCTACTTCCTCGTGATGGCCTTCGCCACGTCTTCTGCGCTCCGGTTGTTCCGTTTCCTCGTGATGTTGATTGTTCTCTCTCATGAGTACCTTTCCTTTTTCTTTGTAAAAGTTATATCTATTTCACTTATAAAGATATAACTTTTTCCAAAAATTGTCAAGTCCTTTAGCGAAGAACGGGATCAAATGGAATGGGCGCTTCAGGGCTGGCTTTTCGCAAACAAACGGAAAGATATGCCAGCGACCTCACAGGCTTGCGAGTTCACATTATCTTCTTGTATACTTTTGTATCAGCGCCTTGGCCCTTGTTGTACCAGACCATGGTTTGACAGGATGCATCGAACCCGAAGCCAGGCCCATTGTGAAACAAGCTATAACTGTATTGACCGAAAGATTTCCATACTACATGCTCTTGTTCTTAAGAACAAACACTCGGATCAGAAAGCCTGCCTATTATGTTTTATCCAGAAAACGCTCTTGTGCCTGAATTACTCAAATCAGACGAATTTTTAGTACGTCCGCTCCGTGCAACCGATGTTGAATTAGATTACGACGCTGTCATCTCCAGCCGCGCTGAATTGTGGTTACGTAACGGTGGTAGATGGCCACGTGAAGGGTTCACGCTGGAAGAGAATTTGATCGATTTAGTGCGGCATGAACGGGAACACCTTGAGCGTACAGCCTTCACATACACGGTTATGAACCCGATGGAGACGGAGTGCCTGGGCTGCATCTATATCATGCCTTTAGAGTCACTGCCTCAGAGCGTTGAAGAGAGCGCTGAAGCGTTTGTTGAAATTGGGGACTACGAAGCCTGGTCTACTTTTTGGGTTCGTCAGAGCCGTCTGGCTGACAATCTAGATCAACGCTTGCTGCACGAACTCCTCGTCTGGTTCAACACCGACTGGGCCTTTACTCGCGTGGCCTTGCTCGCTCGCAAGGTGCAAGAGCGTCAGATACGTCTCTTCAATGAAGCAGGTATGCGCCTCCTCTCTACCTTTCCAGAATCGTTGCTATTTGTGTGAGAAGAAAGGCGCTTTTTAGCCGTTGCCAGACCCCCTCCCCAGGAAAAAAAGAAGTTCGGAGGCAGAGCGATCGTGCTGCCTCCGAGCCTCCAAAAAGGGTGGGTGGGAAAAGAACAACGTTTGAGAAACCCTGGAAGATAAAAAGAGTTGCTTGAGTAACTTACTCTCGTCAAGGTTGATAAAGGAACTCTTAGGAAGGAATAGCGTCATGAGTGAAATTGAACATTTTCTGAGCATGCATGATCAATTAGGGGAGGGTTCTCTCTGGAGTGCCGCGGAACAGGCGCTCTACTGGGTGGACATTCGGAATAAGTGCTATCATCGTTTTGATGCTGGTACTGGTGCATGTGAAACGGTTATGGTTGGTGCGAGGATCGGTGTTATGGCTCAACGGGTCGGCGGTGGTCTGGTCATGGCAACCGACCGCGGGTTTGCGTTCTGGGATGCTCGTGCGCAGGTACTGGAAGAGATTATAAACCCGGAAGCCGGACGACCCTCATCAATCCGTTTCAACGATGGAGCGGTCGATTGCCGGGGCAGGTTCTGGGCAGGTTCAATGCAGGACCCCAACGGTTCAGAGCCGCAGGGAACGCTCTATCGTCTCGACCCCGATGGCTCGGTACACGCGATGATTCGCGATGTGGGAATACCTAATGGGATCGGTTGGAGTCCAGATAATTCCCGTATGTATTTTACTGATAGCTCGCTGGGCACCATCTATAGCTACGACTTCGATGCCGAACGAGGCGAGATTACTCATCGTCAGGTGTTCGCTTCTCTCACTGGAACGTCCGCTGTCCCTGACGGACTGACAGTTGATAGCCAGGGCTATGTCTGGTGTGCCTGCTGGGATGGAGCCAGGATCGAGCGCTATAGTCCAGCCGGAGAGCGGATACAGGTCATTGAACTCCCTGTCTTGCGTCCGACCAGTTGCGTCTTTGGCGGCCCAAATATGAACGAACTCTATATTACCTCCGCGTACGATGAATTGACCGAGGAAGAGGTCAGTCAATACCCACACTCGGGCGATATCTTTCGTTTACGCACAGACGTTGTTGGACTGAAAAAATTTCTCTTCGCCGGATAAAAGGTGTAAGCCAAAAAAAAGGATGAGGGATGACATTGCCAGTAGATTCGCTGGCAAAGTCATCCCTCATCCTTTTTTGCGACATAGTCCAACTAACTTGTCAACGAGCGACGATCCACAACACGCTTCACTTTACCCTCGCTCCTTGGCAATTGATGAGGTTCTACAATCATGATGCGTGCGTGCAAACCCAGGGCTTGATGGATATCTTCGCTTAACTCTTCCTGAAGGGCTGTGACCGATATCTCTCCAGTGCTCTGTGTTTCATCATTCCTCTCCACCTGCACCTCTAACTCGTCAAGCTGGTCGCGTGGTCGATCAACGAAGATCTGATAGTTGCTTGTCACGCCAGGATGTGAGAGCAAAACCTGTTCGATCTGTGTGGGAAATATATTGACGCCGCGCACGATCAGCATATCGTCAGTACGTCCACGGATGCGCAGCATGCGTACCGATGTGCGGCCACAGGGACAGGCATCATGTAGCAGGGCAACGCGGTCGCGCGTCCGGTAGCGTAGCAGCGGCAACGCCTCGCGTGTCAGACAGGTTAACACCAGCTCTCCCACCTCTCCATCCGGTAAACGCCGGCCCGTTTCTGGATCGACCACTTCAGGATAAAAGTGATCTTCGTTGATGTGTAGTCCCTGGTGCTGAGAACATTCACCCGCGACTCCGGGACCGATCACCTCGGTCAGACCGTAAATATCAAATGCTTCGATCCCGAACCGCAGCTCGATCTCTCTACGCATCTCGTCGGTCCACGGTTCCGCGCCGAAGAAACCCACGCGCACCTTCATACGACGACGCAGATCGACCCCTGCTTCCGCTGCCACCTCCGCGATAACCAGAGCATATGAAGGCGTTCCGCCAATGGCGGTCGCGCCAAAGTCTTCCATCAATTGGATCTGGCGACGAGTTAAGCCTCCGCTGATTGGAACTACAGTGGCTCCGATGCGTTCCGCGCCAATATGGATGCCGAGTCCTCCGGTGAAGAGTCCATAGCCGTAAAAGTTCTGAAAGATATCGGCATCGGTTACACCACCTGCCGCGAAGGCTCGGGCCATCACTTCTCCCCACAGGGCCAGGTCAGCTCTGGTATAGCCGTTGACGACCGGTTTGCCAGTTGTGCCGCTTGATGCATGCAGCCGCACAACCTCCTTCAGAGAAACAGCAAACAGACCGTAGGGATAGGTGGTACGGAAATCGTCCTTGACCGTAAATGGCAGACGCGCAATGTCAGCGAGTTCGTGTATATCCTGGGGCCTGCACTGCTGACGCTCAAGTGCCTGCCGATAAAACGGTACGTTTTCATAGGCACGGACCACCTGTTGCCGCAAGCGCTCAGTTTGCAGGATCGTTAACTCGGCTCGGACCATTGACTCTGCCTGACGATCCCAGATATATCCTTCATTTTTGCTCATAGATTGACTCATGAAAGGGCTGCCTTTCTCACGCGATCCTGATAGAGGAGGGCGCGTGCGCTACATTGCGCGTTACATCTTGCAAAAAGCGTTCGGCTTGTAGATCATTCAAAAGACGCCGATCAAATGTCAGCGAAAGATAGGCGCAAGCACGGTAAGCGATGCCTTCATCGCTTCTCACGGCGCGGTGAGTTATTGCACCGATTCCCAGAATGAGCGCCTGGTTCTCGTTGAGCAGTGGAAACGCGAGCAGACCTGCCATGCTACCGATATTGGTGAGCGTGGCGATACCACCAGTTACCTCGTCAGGCTTCAGATGACGGGCGCGAGCACGAGTCGCCAGGTCGGTCAGCGTACGCGCCAGGGTCAGAAGATCTTGCTGATCCGCGTGACGTATCACAGGCACGATCAGCCCATCCTCCAGCGCGACGGCCACACCTATATGAACTTCCTGCCGTGGAATGCTCCGGTTCTTTTGCCAGGCCTGACGGGCTTCCGCGTGAGTGCTCAGACTTTGCGCCTGAGCGCGGAGAAAGAACGGCGTATAGGTCAGGGGAAACCCTTCGCGTACCATCCACTCGTCTCGCTCACGTTTATAAAACCGCTCTAACTCGGTGACATCGGCCTCGACAACCGCGTGACCTGTAGGAATTTTGTGGACCTCGGCCATGCGTATGGCGATGGAGCGGCGCAGACCTGTCAGTGGTAGCATTTCGTCCCCTGGCAGAGAGCTACCCACTGGCTTGCGTGCGCTACGATCCAGTTGCGCCGAATGCTGTTGGCTGGGGACAGCCGTGGTAACTGAGGGTGAAACAGCATGTTCCAGGTGTCGTTCGATGTCCGAGCGCGTGATTCGTCGCCCGGACGCCTCTATTTGTGTGAGATCAACACCGTGATCGCGTGCGATACGCGTTGCCAGACGTGAGGCACGTGGAGCAGCAGGAGCGAGAACGCTTTGCTGTTCTACCTCAGGCGTTTGCTGATGGACTGGCTGTTCCCCTGACGTATAAATGCGGGCCAGCAGTGTACCCACCGGCACCGTCTCACCCTCCTCAATGAGCAACTCACCGAGCGTCCCGCCGGTTGGAGCGGAAAGTTCTGTGGTCACCTTGTCGGTCTCGATCTCCGCCAGCGGTTCTCCCTTTTGAACGGTCTCATGAGCCGCTTTGAGCCAGCGTGCCAGCGTACCCTCGACCAGCGTGTCGGCGAGTTTGGGCATAGACACTTCAATCGACATAGACAAACTCCTCTCAACTGGTCTGACAAGAAGCGGGATAGTGTTCCAACGCGTCCTTGATAAAAGCGAGGAAACGGCCCGCCGTCGCTCCGTCGAGAACGCGATGATCGACGCTTAACGCCAGGTAAACGTATGGTACGGCCTCCAGAGCGCGTTCTCTGGGTACCATGCGTTCGGAGACCGCTCCGACGCGCAGTGAAGCGGCCTGCGCGGGATACACCGGTGGGATGGCAAGCAACGCCGCCTCTGGACCGAGATCTGTCAGCGTAAACGTGCCTCCTGAGGAGATGGTCACGCTCTGTGGTTGTGCCAGGATGGTCGCAATTGCACCAGCCATGCCGCGCAGATTACGTGTCTCCGCCTGCTCAATCACGCCGCGTTTGAGTTCATCGCCGTCCGCGACCTCAAGCTGGATAGCAACTGTCGCATAGCGACGGATGAAGTTCCCCTCAAAGGCGCTATTCACATCAGGAAAAACGAGCAGTGCCTCGGCGGTTGCCTGTAACACAAAGGCGGTGAGCGGTAAATCCAGGCCGCGTGCGGCAAAGGTCTGCTGCTGCGTTTTTTGGTAGGTGAGCAGATGGCTGATATCAACTTCCACGACGCTCGTAGCCTGGGGGATTTCCAACATACTGCGTGTCCAGGGATCAGCCTCAGTCGTTACGGCGACAGCGTGGGAGAGGTCGGACCCGGTCCAGGTGCGTGCCTTTTTGTTCAGCAGGTCGCGCAGTGCGCTGGCAATCTTCTCGCGGTTGGGCAGCACAAAGTCTTCCATGGGAGGACTCACCGGTATCCCGGCAACGTCCGGTGCGGTAACTCGGAGGACAGGCGCTTTCAGCACATCCAGCGCCTCTTCAGCAGCCAGAGCGGCCAGTTCAGCCCCAAAACCCATTGTGCGCGTATCCTCATGAACGATACAGAGCCGTCCTGTACGCGTCAGCGAGTTTAGAATCGTCGCACGATCCAGGGGTATCAGAGTGCGCAGATCAATAACCTCAGCCGATATACCTTCCTCCTGCAATTGCTGCGCGGCAGCCAGTGACTCATGCAGCATCATGCCATAACTGACGACAGTTACATCGCTTCCCTCGCGTACAATGGCAGCCTTGCCAATGGGTAACACGCCATCTGTTTCAGAAACTTCGCCCTTGATCAGGCGGTAGGTGCGTTTATGTTCAAGAAAAAGGACGGGATCAGGGTCGCGAATAGCCGCGAGCAGGAGTCCTCTGGCATCGGCGGGCGTGCTAGGAGCCAGCACTTTCAGGCCGGGCGCGTGTGTATAGAACGCCTCGACACTTTGAGAATGGTAGAGACCACCGCGCAGACCACCACCATAAGCGGTGCGGATAACAAGTGGACAGGACCAATCACCGCCGGTACGATAGCGGATCTTCGCGGCCTCACCCAGAATATGATCAGCCGCAGCGTGGATAAAGTCAGCGAACTGAATCTCGGCAACCGGACGTAGCCCCTTCATCGCCATACCAACAGCAATGCCAGCGATCGAGAGTTCAGCCATAGGCGTATCTATCACCCGTTCAGCACCAAATTGAGCCAGCAGACCTTCAGTGGCGCGAAAAACGCCGCCGAGCGTGCCGATATCTTCTCCCATGAGCAGCACCCGTGAATCCCGCTGCATCTCTTCACGCAGGGCCAGGCGAATCGCCTCAACAACGTTCATCTGGGGCATACTACACCTCTTCCGCGTATGTATAGAGCAGTGCGTCCTGTGGAGCGGGGTCTGGCGTCGTCTCCACCCATGTAACCGCGTCCTCGATCTCCGCGGCAAGCTCGTGTTCCAGATGCTCAATCTCATCCGTGGTCAGTACAAGCCTCTCCGTCAGTTCCCGAGTCAAACGTGTAAGGGGGTCCCTGGTACGCCATTCCTCAACTTCAGCGCGTGTACGATAGCGTGTATCGTCATCATTGGATGTATTAGGTGCATAGCGATAGACTCGCGCCTCAATCAGACTGGGACCATTGCCACTGCGTGCTCTGGCCACAGCAGTAGCACAGGCGCGATACACGGCCAGCAGATCCATGCCATCGACACTCACGCCAGGCATATTATAAGCCGTAGCACGCACAGAGATATCCGTAACTGAAGATTCAAGCGCGAGTGGGACAGATTGCGTATAAAGGTTATTCTCGCAGCAGAAGATACAGGGTACGCGGTGAATGGAGGCAAAGTTCATCGCTTCGTGAACCTCGCCCTTCTGTGAACCTCCATCGCCATAAGCCATCAGGGTAACCGCATTCTCGCCCTGAAGTCTCGCGGCATAGGCAACACCAACGCCATGGGAAACCTGATTGGGCTGTGGTCCCTGCTGGGAGATAACGTGCAGACGGCGGGAACTCCAGTGGGAGTAAGGCTGGCGACCCTGAGAACAGGGGTCAGCGGCACGCGCGAAATAACAGGCCAGGATCTCCCGTGCGCTAAACCCTATGGCGAGCATCGCCGTGAGGTCGCGATAGTGTGGCGCAATATAGTCATGGCCGCGCTGAAGGGCCAGCGCATAACCGGCTCCCACGGCCTCATGTCCAGAAGAGGGGACAGCAAAGTGTCCCTTGCCCTGGCGAATTAACTGCCAGATGCGCTCATCCAGACGACGCGACAGGAGCATCCAACGATATGCCTCGCGCAATTCCTCGACCGAAGGTTCCGCACTTGCAGCCTGCTCCTGTTGTTCAGTATGCATATTCATGCTTTGCCCTCACTATGCTTGCGTCCACGTGTCGCCAGTTGTTCCCGGTAGATTTCCATCACCTGCGCATGCTCCGGCGAATCCAGGCAGAGTTGTTGAGCCTCAACCATTTCTCTAGTCAGATCTGGCGTGTCTCGCTCGAACGCTCCATCAATCTGGCGTTTTGTATAGCGCAACGCAGTAAATGGGATCGTCAGTAGCTCCTCCGCCAGTTCAGTTGTGCGTCCTTCCAGGTCAGCGAGGGTGACTACTTCGTGGATCATACCCAGCGCCTGTCCCTTCGCGGCATCGAAGCGATGTCCAAGCAGACAAAGATATTTTGCCTGGCTGGCACCGATCAGACGAGTCAGGCGCATGGGACCCAGCGCGGCCACCACACCCTCTCTGACTGCTGGAATACTCAGCACAGCGTTGTCGGCGGCGACAAAGAGATCACAGGCCAGCGCAACTTGCAGGCCACCACCCAGACAATATCCCTGCACGGCGGCGATAGTGATCGCATCTAGCTTTGCTAGAGCCGTTACCCCCACCTCCCACGTCGCGAACCATTCTTGACTGAGATGCCCCTCAGACAATTCTTTCACATCCAGACCACTACAGAAGGATCTCCCCTCGCCACTGACTATGACGACCCGTGTATCCTTGCTCTGTTCTAGATAGTCAGTTGCTTTCACCAGATCCTGCACCCATGTCCAATTGGCTGCGTTCAACACTTCTGGACGATTCAGTCGTAGTCGCGCTAAGGGGCCGTCTAATTCGCAACGCATGGTTTCAAGCTCTAAGACTGGCATTTGCCTTGCCTCTTTCTTATGATTCATCATTGAATAAGAATGGAACGAATGGAGCGGGAGGCTGAAGAGACATCCCGCCTGATACATCTATGACCGATTGTAAAACGCTGGGGCAGCGACCGTCATCACGGCCCTTCCAGGTCAGGGCACGCTCTCGTCCCATAATGACGGGACCAATCGCTGTAACAGCGTCATCGCCAGAGCCGACTTCCCAATACCACCCATACCTGATAGTATGATCACGCGCCAGCGATCCTCGCGTATCCAGATCATTACCTGGTCAACGGAAACAAGAGAAAGTAGCGGATAGGTATCAGTCTGAGACGTCTGCGGCCAGAAGGTGCAGAACATGCGGCGGTGGATCGGACAGAGCCGTGGCCCGCTCTTCATGCTCGCGGTCAGCACCAGTCTGCCGATCATTGTGTTGTCTCAGATGCTCTTCCCAGGAGAGAACAACAAAATATTCCACAAAACTATGGGCCGTTTCGCCATCGCGATAGAGTTCCCACGAGATTGCTCCGGTTCGCAGCCGCGATCGTCGTACCCAACTCATAACCTGGAGAAACGGTTGCTCATTCTCTGAGGAGATGGTATAGGTCGTCGTCACGAGCACGGGTCCGTCCTGCGACTCAGGATCGAAAATCAGCTCAGGCTCCGACCAGTAGGCAGTCAGGTCACGATTGATGCTGCTTGTGTCGAGCAGAGGCCAGAGACGAATGGTCGCGATCCCCACGAGCATGGTTACTGCCGCGATAAGCAGGGTCACGACCAGTCCAACCGGACCCGCAATGCTCCCCCAGATGACAGATCCCACCGTCTGAGTGCCGTAGAGAACCATTTGATAGATCGAGAGACCACGAGCACGCACCCAGGCGGGCAGGAAAAGTTGGACCGAGGAATTCAGGCTTGAAAGGACCAGTATCCAGGCAATGCCCGTTGGAATAAGCACAATCAGGATTACAATGGCACTGGGAATCAATACCAGCACCGCGAGCGCTACAGCGAAGACGCTGCTGGCAATCAGCAGGAGAGCGTTGTCAGAAAATCTGGTACGCAGTCGTGGAAGGAGGAGAGCACCAACGACCGCGCCCAATCCGACCGCACCCAACTGCAATCCGTAGCCGTTTGCGCCGAGTCCAAGCCGCTGGCTCGCAACCAGAGGCAACAGTGCCCACAGGGCGCTGGCTGGAAGCAGAAAGAGGGCCAGACGCAGCAAGATACGGCGAATCGGTGGCGAAAAGCGGACGTAGCGTCCACCCGCGCGTATCGCCGGGAACAGTCGCTCAGGCCGCAAGCTTGTTGTAGACCTGGGAGGATGCCACGCAGCAACCACAAGCACAAAGAAGAGAAAGGTAGCCGTGTTGAGTGCAAAGACAGCTCCAACCCCAATCTGCTCGATTAACAACCCGGCTATCGCAGGACCAACCGCACGTGCAAGATTGACATTGATTGATCCAAGGGCAGACGCAGAAACCAGACTGGAACGCGGCACGAGGTCGGGAATGCTCGCCTGATAGGCAGGGGTGGAGAGAATCGAACCGACACCTGGCAGAAAGGTGAGGGTAAGCAGAAGGGCCGGGGACATCTGACCGGCGATCGTCAGAAGAGTGAGCGCCAGGCCTGTAACGACCAGGAAGCGCTGGACAACAATGAGGAAGAGACGTCCGATCAAAGATATCGGCGAGAACACCTCCAGCGTAGGCTAACAACACACCCGGTAGCGTACTGGCCACCTGTAGCAGCGGAACCAGGATAGAGGCGTTCGGCTGGTGAATCAGCAACCACTGAGCACCAACAGTTTGCATCCAGTTGCCAATGTTGCTCACTAGAGTTGCCAACCATAATGCCCGGAAGATGCCAATGCTTAGTGGTGTCCAGATTGACTGGGTCTTGACCGATGCATTCATCACAGTATCTCCACAATCTTTTATTTCAGATAGGCCACGCCAGTTCGCGCTACTATCGATGCGATGAGCTACTTGCCACCGTTGTACAGCCGAAAGTCTCCGATGATGCGATACTTTTTGTTTTTGCATTCATCTCATAGGGAGAGGCAAAATAGAAAATACGATATGTCCTCACTGAAATGGTATTGCCTGGTTCACTTTCATAGTCTACACTTCAGGGTGTACGTACTCTAAGTCAAGGAGATGGCAGCAAAACGTGTGGTCGTTAGTGATCGTTCACGTATCGTTTCGCAGATGTTCAATCAGAGTGTCCATGCTTGTGGTAGACTGAGTCATCTATCCCAGACCGAGACGAAAGCTTTTCCCAAGG
>DAOTTL010000355.1:0-4578 GCA_034438135.1 Ktedonobacteraceae bacterium
TCAGGCTGCGAAGAGGCTGTTTCAGAAGTGTTTGGCGCTCCTTTAGAAAGTGATGGGCATACCATCATCGTCGAAGATCTTGTCTCACGTAAAAAACAGGTTGTGCCGCAACTCACCCGCATTCATACGCTGCTGAAGGAAAAGGCAAACAAGAGCAACTAACCTGTTTTGCGGAGCGGATGCCCCGCAAAACAGGTTAGTTGCTCTTGTTTACATGGGGTGGGGTGGCCTGTCAGAGCGATGCAGGTAATCTGCAAAAAGCCTCTATCTGTGAGTGAATCTGGCAACCATTGTACAAAAGACTTCTGCAAAACCCTGAAGTGCATGCAAGTGTACTTGTCATTTGACAAACGCGTATGCTACACTATTTTCGATGCTAGCATTTTCAGAGGAAGAGAAAGTTCTATCTGAAAGGCATTTTGAAGCAAACCATTGCTTAACCGTCTATTGTGCATGTTCGTTGGGATGATCAGCCATTTCAGCCCACCAATTTCTGCACACATGCAAAGGGCGAATTGGACTGTCGAGAATCTCCCTTGAAGGCCAGGTGTTTTGATTCTTTGGGAGGAATATCGACCCACTCCAAACAAGTCTGGCATTGACCAGGCTCAACCAGGGCCGCAACGTAACGGGTTCTGCTAACGAGAAATGCTCAATCACCTCCCTCCGGGCGCGTGAGCCAGTCTGGAGCTTTAGGACTGATGGATTTCAACAGCCAACTGAGGTCTTTGTAGCGTTGATCAAATAGTACCGTTTAGTAGTCCTGGAGGGCTCACTTCATCTAAAGCTCGGTGGGGTTTGGTGCGTTCCCCTGCAAAAACGTCCTCCTGTAAGTAAGAGTGGGGAAGCGTAAATCGTTTCATGACAAGAAGTAGAAAGGAGTGGGTCATGTAGCCCGGTTGGACTGAAACGCCGGGTGTTCTGGCCCGATTCCCGTGAACGAGAATTTCTTCATATGGGTTCCCATTGGCGTGAGCCTGGTGGCAGTGGTATTTGCCATTTATCTCGCGAACTATGTTCTACGCAAAGATACTGGTACGCCAGAAATGCAAAAGGTGGCGGATCACATATTTAAGGGCGCGAAAGCCTTCCTTTACCGCCAGTACCGAACGATTGCCGTTCTCGCCATTTTTGCTGCGATTGTTCTGGCTGTCGTCCTTGGTTTGCTTGGACAGGGCAGTCAGGCCGATAAGATTAATCTAGCCTGGCATACAGGTTTGGCTTTTGTTGTTGGAGCTTTTTGCTCTGGCGTCTCAGGCTTTATTGGCATGTTTATCGCAGTCAAGTCGAACATTCGCACTGCCAGTGCTGCTACGCGTAGCCTGGGGGAGGCAATGACTGTAGCTCTACGAGGTGGCGCGGTCTCAGGTTTCCTGGTTGTCTCCCTTTCACTATTGGGGGTGTCGGTGCTTTTCCTTCTGTATGGGGGATTGAGCAATGCCATCGAAGCGGCAGCGAACACGCCGTCGTTGATTGTTGGCTTTGGCTTTGGGGCCAGTTTTGTCGCGCTCTTTGCCCAACTTGGTGGAGGTATTTTTACCAAGGCGGCTGATGTGGGCGCGGATCTGGTGGGTAAGGTTGAGGCGAACATCCCTGAGGATGATCCTCGCAATCCCGCTGTGATTGCGGACCTGGTGGGCGATAACGTAGGGGACTGTGCCGGACGTGGCGCGGATCTCTTTGAGTCTACTGCCGCCGAGAACATTGGCGCGATGATCCTGGGGGCTTCGCTGGCGATTGGTACCCACAATATTAGCTGGGTGCTGTTTCCCCTGGTGATGAATGCCTTTGGTCTGATTGCTTCGGCAGTTGGTCTGCTTTCGATCACTCCTCGTAGCGTGCCTAACCCGGATCAGGCAGGAGGCCGAGATCTTAGCGCGGTGGCTATGGGTCGTCTGAATATGGGCTACTATATTACCTGTATTCTGGCCGCAGTCGGTCTGTTTGCTGGCAGTGCTCTCCTTTTGAATGGGAACGGCGTGACAGGATCTGGTGGTCTACCGGCCTGGGTCTGGTACGGTCTGTCCGGTTTAGTAGGGATTGCGCTGAGTCTGGCATTTGTCTACATCACCCAGTACTATACCGCCGGGACCTGGCGTCCTGTGCGCGAGATCGCTGCTGCCGCGCTTACGGGGCCTGCTACGACAATCATTACTGGGATTGCGGTTGGCTTCGAGTGCGTGGCCTTGCCCGTTTTGGCTATCAGTGCCGCGCTGGGTCTCTCCTACTTCCTGGGCAGTCAGGTCTCCATTCCAGGTGTCGTAAATGTTGGTTTTAGTGTCAGCGGTATCTTTGGGACAGCGGTTGCGACTATGGGCATGTTGATGAGTTGTGCCTATACTCTGGCCATGGACACTTTTGGTCCAATTACCGATAATGCTGGTGGCATTACTGAAATGAGCGGACAGGCGGAATCGGTACGTGACATTACCGATGCTCTGGATGGCGTGGGCAATACGACCAAGGCTTTAACCAAGGGTTACGGCATCGGATCGGCTGCTCTGGCGGCTTTCTTGCTGTTCAGCGCCTATCTAGACGTTCTTTACAATTTGAGTAATGGTCCGAAGGGGAAAAATCCAGCGGTCTTTGTGATCAATCTCTCCGACCTGGGAGTGTTTGTCGCTGCTCTGATTGGGCTGGCGTTGATTTTCTTTTTCAGTTCACTGGCTATTCGTGCGGTGGGGAAAGCTGCTACGGCTATGATCGAGGAGGTGCGCCGTCAGTTCCGCGAGAACCCCAAGATTATGGCCGAAGCGGTTGAGGATCGTGTCGATCCTGACTATGCGCGTTGTGTCGATATCAGCACACGCGGCGCTTTGCGGGCTATGGTTCTGCCTGGGGTTGTGGCGGTCCTTGTGCCGATCATTATCGGTGTGGCTCTGGGACCTGAGGCCGAGGCCGGTCTGCTGATGGTTGGGACGATGGGTGGCATTGTTATGGCCCTTTTTCTCAACAATGGTGGAGGTGCCTGGGATAATGCTAAGAAGTATATCGAAGCAGGCTTCCTGCGGGTGAATGCCAAGGGTGAGGTTGTCTCCCCAACTGATCCTAATGGCACTGTGTTAGGTAAGAAGAGTGAGCCGCATAAGGCCAGTGTTGTCGGCGATACTGTCGGTGATCCTTTCAAGGATACTGCCGGACCCTCGTTGCATATTCTGATCAAGCTGCTCAGCACGATCACTCTGGTTCTTGCACCTCTCTACGTCGCTATCCACCCTGTTTTTCTGCATTAAGTTTCTGTCGGGAGCGTTCTGTCATATCTGGCCGGGCGCTCCCTCTGTCTTCTTCGCGTTTTTTCGCTATGTGTTTCTGCGAAAGGAAATTGTGACCTATGCCTCTGAAAACGGCTCGAAGACGTGGCCAGAGCGTGCTCAATTATTGTTGCCTGCTTGTCTTTTGTGTGTTTCTGGTTGGTTGCGATGTCAATCTTACAACCACAGGAGGCTCTACTAATGGCGTGGGCAGTGGAAGCTCCTGTCAGCAGAACTGTACGGCGGGACCCGGAGTTTCCGGCGGTCTGAGCGTGATTGTTGAGCCGGAGGCAAAGGTTACGCCGCTCGTTGACGCCATTCGCGGTGCGAAGAAGTCGGTCTGGCTGGAGATCTATCTTCTGACTAATAAGAGTATCATTACCGCTCTGGAGGATGATGCGAATAATGGTATCGATGTGCGTGTCATGTTGGAGCAGCATCCCTTCGGTGGTGGGAGCGTCTCGCCGAGTGAGACGCTGGATCAGCTTAAGGCTGCGGGCATAAAAGCGCAATTTACCAATCCTGTCTTTGCTCTGACCCATGAAAAGGGCATGGTCATTGATAACACAACAGCTTTTATCATGACTTCAAACTTCACCAATGCAGCCCTGGGGACAGGTAGCTCTCTATTGAACCGCGAGTACGATATCATCGATACGAATTCTCAGGATGTCCAGGCCGTGGCTGCGATCTTTCAGGCGGACTGGGCTCGTACTACCGCCAGTTTTAACGCTCCTAATCTCGTTGTCAGTCCAGTCAACTCACGGAGCGATTTTAGCTCTCTGATCGGCAGCGCCAAAAAGACCCTCTTGATCGAGGCCGAGGAGATGAACGATACCGCTATCGAACAGGCTATCGTCGCTGCCGGAGAGCGTGGGGTTGAGATACAGGTGATTTTGCCTGCTCCGAGTAGTTCCAGCAGTGATAGCAATGGCAGCGGTATTGCGGCCATTAAAAAGAGCAATATTGCTGTCAAAGAGGATCACCATCGATACATGCACGCCAAAATCATTGTTGTTGATGGGAAAGAGGCCTATGTCGGTTCAGAAAATATCTCCGCTCAATCATTGGATCAGAATCGTGAACTAGGTCTTATTCTCTCTGATAGTTCTGTTCTGAATACCCTTGAGCAGACTTTCCAGACTGACTGGGGCGATTCGCGCCCGGTGTAGTGGATGTCTTTGACCAGACTGTGCGTCCGATCTTCTGCATCGGTCATACGGACCACCCCACCCAATTTAAAAATGAGCAAACGCTCTTGCTGGCGGCGCAACCACCAGATTTTCAGGGAGAGATGACTGAGTTTGCAAGCAGCTTTGCGGCTTGC
>DAOTTL010000356.1:0-13357 GCA_034438135.1 Ktedonobacteraceae bacterium
CAAGCGGCTCCTTGCCAATGAGACGACTTCTTTATGTTCACCGGCAGCCGCGCAAGATTTCCGTATTCGCTGCGATTATCTCGATGGTCCCACTCCCACTCTTATCTTACTTTCAAGTGATGGATATGCGAATTCTTTTACCAATGAAGCGGGCTTTTTGCGTGTTGGCTCCGATATTCTGGGTCTCTTACGCACTGATGGATTGACCACGGTAAGGGGGAGCATTGGGGAGTGGCTGACGGCAGCTACGGAGCAGGGGAGTGGAGACGATATCACTCTGGGCATGCTCTATCACGAGCTTCCCGTCTCGTCCCTGCATGGCGATGCTCCGGCACCGGCAGAAGCGGACGATGAAATTTCTGAGCAGACGGAGGACCATCCAATCCCCCAGGCCGCCACGTCAACGGTAGATGGAGAGGAGGTTCCGGCGGTCGTGGATGGGCAGGAGGTTCTTCCCACGGACGACGCACCTGTGCCGGATGATGCTGTCTCTGTCGCACCAGAAGTTCTGACGGTTTCGCTCCAGGCAAACGAGGGCAACTATACCAGCATTCGTGAGGCCCTTATGCAGGCCAGGGCACATACGCGGATCGAGATAGGTCCAGGTACCTATTATGAACGCCTGAGCATTGATAAGGACGTTGAACTGGTGGGAACGGGAGAGGCAGGTTCGACAGTTATCGCGGGTCCGTCTCCCTGTTTCTCTCTGCAAGCCGATCACGCTATGCTCCAAAACCTGACTATCCAGGGACAACAGACGCGGCCAACTCTCTCTCTTAATGCTCCTGCTGTGGTCGAGATCATAGCGGGCAGCTCTGTGCTGGACCATTGCCAGGTCAGTGGCGGCAGAGTGGGAGTCCGTATTCACGGCGCGGCGACTACCCCAACGCTTCAGAACTGTGAGGTTCATGATACCCTGGGAATGGGTATCGTTTTTAGCGGGGGGGCGCAGGGATCGCTTCTGGACAGCCGGGTCTATGCGAACAAGCTGTTCAATGTTGAGATTGCGGAGGGCAGCCATCCTACTATTGGTAGAAGTCTGATCGAAGAGAGCAAAAAAGGTGGCATGCTTATCAGCAAGGGCAGCTCTGGTACCATCGAAGGATGCGCCATCACTGGAAACGCAGCGACGGGGATAGAGATTTGTGATAATGCCTCTCCCACGTTTCTCGATTGTTCAATCTCCAACAATCAAGGCCATGGTATTCTGTTCGTCAAACAGGGGAAAGGGAAGATCTCTGGCTGTCAGATCGTCTCCAATAAGGTCAGTGGGATTGCGATCCATAAGAATTGTCAACCGGTGATCGAACACTGTAGACTACAGAAGGGCGATGGGCCTGGGATGCTTATCGATGGGAGAGGCGCAGGTGGCGTGATTGAACACTGCGAGATTACTGGGAATAAAACGGCTGGTATCCTTCTGAAAAACAGAAGTCAGCCAGTTATTCGCGGCTGTACCATTCAAGATAATGAGGGAGCCGGGATCCTGATCCAGCAGAAGGGACAGGGCGTGATTGAGAACTGCACGCTTGGTGCTGATGCGTCTCACGGTCTCATCATTGATGAGAGAGGTCGCCGCCTTGTCCTGCATGGTATTACTACCCAGGAGCAGTGAGTAGCCTGGCGGAGAGATCTGCTCACGATTCTCATCGCAGAAAGTATTGGAAGTATGTCATCAGAAAAAGGGGCCTTCGTGGTTTCTTTTTATGCCCGGCGCGACAAAATCCTACGGGACAGGCTTGAGGATCATCTTAGTAGTCTGAAGTATCGGGGATTGATTACGGCCTGGCACGATCAGGAACTTCTTCCTGATGAAGAGGCGACACCACAGTTCGAGCAGTATGTTCACGCGGCTCACATTGTGCTGCTGCTGGTGAGTTCTTATGCTATGGCCTCATACTTTGGCAGTAAACAGATACAACGGGTGATGGAACGTCTCAGGCAGCAAGAGATCGATGTGATTCCCATTCTTTTGCGCCCTGTTCTGCTTAAGGGAGCGCCGTTCGCTGAGCTTCGTATGCTTCCATCCAATGGGAAGCCCGTTGTGCAGTGGCGAGATCGTGATAGTGCGTTTGTGGAGGTGGCATACGGTATAGAAAAGGTTGCGTCCAAATATACCGAGGCTATTCTGATGGGAGATAAGCAGCTCTTATCCGATGATGACTGCCCGGAGTCTCCGGTTATGGAAATATATGAGGCCGATCTGTCACCGGAGCAGAGAGAAGATGCCCGTGGTAGGCTTCTTAAACGTCGCTATTATGAAATGTCGGTGGAGGTCTATCAAACCGCTCTGATGCGCGATCCCTTTGATGGCCTGGCACTGCGCAGTCTGGGCAACGCGCTCTATGGTCTGGAGCGCTACGACGAAGCCCAGGGGCTATTGCTCCAGGCTATTCAGTATGATCCCACCTCGGCTACCTATGCCAGTTTAGGCAATGCTCTCAGTGCCTTGCAAGACTACGATGAGGCTGCTCTGGCCTATACTAAGGCTCTGGAACTTGATCCCACTGCGGCTCTCACTTATCACAATCTGGCGCGGACGCTTGCGCTGTTGGGAAGAACTCAGGAAGCGCAACAGGTACAGGCAAAGCTCAAACTGCTTGATTATGATGAGGATGATCTCTAAGGGTCGGATCGCAAATTGTCTTTTACAGACGCAGGGCTGTTGCAATGTCGAGAATAAAACCTCCAAAGTAGGAGTGCAGAGGGCGGTAGCCATTTGCCGGAGCGCGAGGTGTCCTTGCATTCCTCTCTTCTCACGCCGAAGGTGGCAAAAAAAGACTTTGCCACAGCCCTGCGAGATGCTATGGCTGTTTGTGGCTTCAGACAACTATGCTCTGCTGCAAGCCCCGCTAGTCCAGGGCGACCTTGCCGGGCGTCCAGAAGGGTTTTGTGTGAATTGCCGTGCGAGGCCAGTGTTTTTCTGTGAGAAGATAGCGGCGAATTGTCTGGCAGGTACGTGCTTCACCAGCGAGATAGGCTATGCCAGGCTCATCTGGTAGTTGCAATGTCTGGATGGCCGAGATCAGGGTGGATGAGGCTTGTGCTGGAACCTGAGCGCGGTAGACCCAGGGCAGTTGGTGTGGACCTTCAGTTGGTATCTCTTCACCCGACTCGTTCGTTTCCAGATAACCCAGTACCGTGGCCGTGGTGGGTAGTGTTTCCACCATCGTTTGCAAACAGACTGCGGCTGTTTCCTCACCAGCAAAGAGATAATAGGCAGGCGTCTCTTCCGTAAGCACGAATGAACCCATTGGACCAAGGAAAGAGACTGTTGCACCCTCCTTAACACTGGCCGCCCATTGGCTACCGGGTGCCTCACCATGGAGCAGGATCCAGAGGTCGAGACTTCCAGCTTGCGCATCATAACGGCGTACTGTATAGCTACGCGGACGCATTGTGCCCGCTCCCAATCGTACGCGTACCTGCTGTCCTGCTTGCCAGGGCAATGCCTTTAGCGAAGGGTTGGCAATACGTATCTGGCGCATGCGCGGTGTAATCTTTGTCACATCGATAACAGTTCCCGTATGGGTTGAAAAGCGTTGTGCGAGGCGTGTAATCATAGTTACTTCTGGCAACCTCCGTTTGTACGATCTATCACGATATATCGTTAATATAAACGATATATCGCATACTGTCAAGTATGCCTCAACTCATTGGCAGGGTTTCTCAAAAGTCGCTTTTTAGCTGTTGCCAGACCCCGCAAAAGTGGTCGCTTGCTCTTTTCTGCTTGCTTATGAGAGTCTGTGACTTTGCCAGATCTGCGCAGTCTGGCGAATGATCTCAAGAGCTGTCTCGCTGCCATTGGCTGGACCTTTCTCAAAGTCTCCCTCTGTTTGGGCCATCTGATTGGTGATGTGAGCAAAGCACACGATGGGATACTGCCGAGCGGTGGCCAATGAGTAGAGTGCGGCGGCTTCCATCTCAATGGCAAGGATGCCCTGTTCGCGTCCCCAGGCCAGCATGGTCTCTGTTTCGCGGAAGGGTGCGTCGGTGGTCCAACTGCTGCCGATGTGTAGCGGGAGTTGGGTCTGATCCCAGTCTTCCAGGAGCTTCTCTCGCAAGGTGGGAGACAATTCACTGTAGGCCGCAGGGGGTAGATAGTGGTAGCTGGTCCCCTCATCGCGTAGCGCTCGCTCGACGAGCACTACATATGGCGGCTGATCGATGGCCAGGAGTTGTCCCGCCGAGGTAATACTGACGAGCAACTGACAACCCGAGGCGAAGAGTTCTTCGGCGACGAGTACGGCGAACGATGCGCCCACGACCCGCCCGATCAGGCCATATTCACAGCCATCTTGCGTGACTATGTAGAGGGTTGTGTGATAGCAGGCCCAGGTGGAGTGTATCTGGGCGCGGTTGTGTTCACGCAGATAATCAAGCAGATCCCCATCGGGGTCCAGCACGCACAGCGCAGGGACGTGCCCCTGCGCCAGTCCTTTTTGGCGGCGTGCTTCTCGTAAGAGGTTCGCTGCGGTGAAAACTGAGGGTTGATCATAGGCTTTGCGTTCCAATAAAGGGGGCTTTTCATCGAGATCCATACTAAAAAGGTCCTTCTTGTTTCATTTTTAGGTAAGTGTCTCAGGAGCAGGGACCTGACTTGAGACACCGTTTCGGTCGTTTCCCACTGGCCGCGTGGAACCTGTCTGTCTCTCTGGTCTGACGTTGTCGGGGATGTGTTGTTGGGTTTGAAACTGAAACGCGATGTTGCCCAGCAGCAGTCCGTAGGTCAACATCGGAACGACGGTGTAGAGAAACCCTCCCAGTTCAAGTTGACCGTGGGACAGGAGCGTTCCGATAATGAACACGACTAGCAACCACTCAATGGCTCCTATTACCGGTCCCAATAATGAGAAGCTGCCCAGGGTGGGACGCCACACACGAGCTACTATGCCAAAGAGCAGGCCAAAAAGGCCACTCAGGACCAGCCACACGAGAAAACCTATCTGTTTTCCTGAGCCTGCACTATCTAACATCAACCAGTGGGCGACAGTGTGCAGGTTGTTGCCTGGTCCGTAGTCCACAAGCCAGAAGAGTAACGTGATCAGCCCGGCCAGGAGTCCGGCCAGTCCTCCTCGAAGTGTTGTTCGCATCATCTTTCGCCTTTCTCTCTCCCTAAATGAGCGCCCGCATCACCTGGCGGAATCTGCTAGTCGGTTGCGTTTCCAGACGGACAAAGAGCCACTGATCGAGTCCCAGACGGCGTCCACTCGGTACCGCGAGCAGCGCGAGACTGAGCAAGACGAGCATCCCATAGGTCCAATACCATTCGCCAGGAGCCACCGCCAGTCCAACATAGAGTTGGAGCGCGAGAATCGTCGAGATCAGAGCTCCCAGGCGTGAGAATATGCCAAACAAGAGCAAAAGCCCCACCGCCAGTTCGGCTCCCCAGGTGAAAGCCCCTAAGAGCACAAAGTGCGTTAGAAAGACCTGTTGAATAATGAACGAGTAGCCAGGGATAAAGGTCGATGTTCCCTCCTTGACAACATAGCTATGGAGTCCGGTAAAATCTGGTGGCAATTTCCAGAAAAGCTGCTGGAACCAGAGCCAGCCGGTCAGTAAGCGCACGAGCGCCAGCAACCAGAGACTCCGTTCTCCCAGGACAACCGGGCGGTTCACGAGTTCTCTGGCGCCGCTCTCTGCCATAGCCTCTTGTCTTGAAACCGGGGAAGATGTTTGCATACGAAACTATTCCTTTCTCATCAACAGTGATTCAAACGTCAAAGCACTGGCCTGTGGGGTCACGCCTTTATGAAAAAATAAACATTCTGCTTCTCAGACACGTTCAACTATCTCTCCTTTTACGAACTATAGTACTTTACACTGATTTTTCTTACAAGACTTTGTTGAGGAACACAGGGCCTTTTCTGCCCACCTTTTTTGGATGGGAGGTGGCAGCGCGAACGCGCTTCCGTCTTCCGTCTTGTTCCTTTGGGGAGTGGTGGACCCTGAAATGAAGATTGTCAGAGCACTAGCTTTGCCGTTCAGGAAATTGGCGTTGGGCGCGGAAATATGCCAGAATGGGGAGTAAGGTGAGAAAATGCTCTTAAAGAAGAGGTTTCTTGTGCCTGGAAAAGGAGTTGATAGGTATGTACTATCGTGCTTTTGGCCGCACCGGCTGGAATATTTCGTCTATTGGTTTTGGGGCCTGGGGAATTGGTGGGGATGCCTGGGGAAATACTGATGATCAAGCTTCGCTGGACGCCTTGCATCGTGCGATTGATCTGGGGGTCAATTTTATTGATACGGCTGATGTCTATGGTGATGGGCACTCGGAACAACTGGTGGCGCAGGTGCGCAAGTCCAGAAGTGAAGAACTGATCATCGCTACTAAGGCCGGGAGGCGCCTGAACCCGCATGTGGCGGATGGCTATAATCGCGAGAACCTGACCGCCTTTGTTGAGCGGAGTCTGCGCAACCTGGAGGTTGAGGCGCTCGATCTGCTGCAATTGCACTGTCCTCCCTCGGCTGTCTACGATTCCTCTGAGGCTTTCGCCGCTCTGGATGACCTTGTGACGCAAGGGAAGCTGCGTTTCTACGGGGTGAGTGTTGAGACTGTCGATGAGGCTTTGCGTGCCATTAAACACCCAAATGTTCAGAGTGTGCAGATTATTTTCAATATGTTTCGCCTGAAGCCAGCGGAGGAGTTTTTTGCTGCCGCACATGAACATAAGGTTGGTATTCTGGCCCGTGTGCCTCTGGCGAGCGGGTTGCTGTCCGGCAAGTTCCGCGCTGAGACGCAGTTCGCGCAGAACGACCATCGCAACTATAATCGTCATGGCGAGTCTTTTGATCAGGGAGAGACCTTCTCAGGCGTGGACTACACGACCGGTTTGCAGGCGGTTGAGGAGTTGCGGGGTCTCGTGCCTCAGGGTGAGACGCTGGCTCAACTGGCGTTGCGCTGGATACTGATGTTCCCGGAGGTTACGGCCGCTATCCCTGGTGCGAAGACGCCTGCGCAGGCCGAGAATAATGTCAGTGCCGCCGAGCTGCCTGCGCTGGATGAGGCAACGATGGCTCGTGTCCGGGATGTGTATGATCGTCTGATTCGCTCTCAAGTTCAGTCGCGCTGGTAAAAGAAGAGCAACTTTTATGCTAACGCCACTATAATCAATCATACCAGGAGGTTCTTATGACATTTGATGTCAGGCATCGCAGTCGTGTTATCACGGATGGGCGGGAGCGTGCGGGGGCACGTGCTATGCTCAAAGCTGTTGGCTTTACCGATGATGATTTGGCGCGTCCCATTGTTGGGGTTGCCAATACCTGGATCGAGACTATGCCCTGTAACTTTCATCTGCGCCATTTGGCCAGTCGCGTCAAGGAGGGTATACGGGCGGCAGGCGGTACCCCGATGGAGTTCAATACCATTGCGATCAGCGATGGTATTACGATGGGGACCGAGGGTATGAAAGCCTCTCTGGTCAGCCGCGAGGTGATTGCGGATTCTATCGAGCTGGTTGGGCGCGGTCATATGTTTGATGCGGTTGTCGCGCTGGTGGGATGTGACAAGACTATTCCTGCGGCTGCTATGGCGCTGATCCGACTGAATGTTCCGAGCTTTGTTCTGTACGGAGGGTCTATCCATCCCGGACGCTTTAAGGGCAGGGATGTGACGGTCGGCGATGTCTATGAGGCTGTTGGAGCCAATGCGGCAGGGAAGATGAGCGATGCCGATCTACGCGAGTTGGAGAATGCGGCGTGTCCGGGCGCTGGTGCATGCGGCGGACAGTTTACGGCGAATACTATGGCGATGGCCCTGGAGTTTCTGGGCCTCTCTCCTATGGGTACCGCAAGTGTGCCTGCGGTTGATGCCCGCAAGGATGATGTGGCAAGGCGATGTGGTGAACTGGTGATGGATCTGCTGCGGCGCGGGGTGACGCCTCGTGATATTCTGACCCGTGAAGCGTTTGAAAATGCTATTGCGAGTGTCGCGGCCTCTGGTGGCTCTACCAATGCCGTTCTGCATCTGCTGGCCCTGGCCCGCGAGGCAAATATTCCTCTGACGATTGACGATTTCGATAGGATCAGTCGGCGGACGCCGCTGCTGGCTGATTTGAAGCCGGGTGGACGGTATATGGCGGTTGATGTGGATCGGGCCGGAGGTGTGCCACTCCTGGCTCAGCGGCTCGTTACGGCTGGTCTGGTCGATGGAAATCAGATGACTCCAAGTGGGCGAACGCTGGCTGAGGAGGCGAGTATGGCGGTGGAGACTCCCGATCAGGATGTTATTCATTCCTCGGCTCATCCACTCAAGCCAAATGGTGGTCTGGTGATCCTTAAAGGGAACATTGCGCCTGAGGGGTGTGTCGTTAAGATTGCCGGTCATGAGCGCCTGTATCATAAGGGGCCTGCGCGTGTCTTCAATCACGAGGAGGAGGCCATGAAGGCCGTTACTTCGGGCGCGATTTCGGCTGGCGATGTTGTGGTTATTCGCTACGAGGGACCGCGAGGTGGACCGGGGATGCGCGAGATGCTGGGCGTGACGGGGGCAATCGTCGGCGCGGGTCTGGACGATTCGGTGGCGCTGCTCACCGATGGTCGGTTTAGCGGAGCGACACGCGGGCTGATGGTTGGACATGTGTCGCCGGAAGCGGCTCTCGGCGGACCCATCGCGGCTCTCCAGGAGGGTGACATGGTTGTCCTTGACATTGAGAAGCGTCGTCTCGATGTGGAACTCTCGGACGCTGAGATTGGGACGCGCCTGGATGACTGGACTGAGCCTGCTCCTCATTATACAACTGGAGTCTTTGCGAAGTATGCTGCCATGGTATCGTCGGCCTCAGAGGGAGCGATCACTCAACCGAAATTTTAACAAGGAGAGGACCGAGTGATGCGAAAGTTAGAAGATCAGGTGGCAATCATTACGGGGTCGGGCAATGGGATCGGTCGAGCTACGGCTCTGGCCTTTGCCAGAGAAGGAGCCAACGTGGTGGTGGCCGACTATAATCTACAGGCGGCCCAGGAAACGGTGATGCTTATCCATGCCCTGGAAGAGGAAGGGACGAGACCCCTGGGAGAGGGGATGACCGCGGTGGCCTTTCAGGCCAATGTGACTGCTGCCGTGGACGCCTCAGCTATGGTGGATTTTGCGATGCAAACTTTTGGGAAGGTCAATATCCTGGTTAACAACGCCGGAATAGGGGTCGCGGGTACCATCCTGACGACCAGCGAGGAGGACTGGGACCGGATCTTTGCGGTGAATGTGAAAGGTATTTTCCACTGCTCACGCGCTGCTATTCCGAAGATGATCGAGCAGGGTAGCGGGACGATTGTCAACGTATCGAGCATTGTGGCGCTGGTGGCGGTGGTAGATCGGGCAGCCTATGGAGCCTCAAAGGGGGCGGTTCTGGCTCTGACGAAGGCGATGGCGGCGGACCATGTGAAGGACAATATCCGGGTAAACTGCGTCTGTCCTGGAACGATAGATACTCCCTGGGTTGAGCGGATGGTACAGAGCTATGCTGATCCAGAGGATGCCCGGCGGAAGATGGTGGCCCGTCAGCCGGTGGGACGACTGGGCACGCCGGAGGAAGTTGCCGGGGCGATCCTCTATCTGGCCTCGCCTGATGCCAGTTTCGCGACCGGGTCAGCCCTGGTCATTGATGGCGGCTTTACTTCCTTTAAATTGCCAGCCTGATAAATTGCCAGCCCGACCAGATGAGTACAATGGAGTAGAGGTAGTATGGGTCGTCCCTGATTTGCCAGAATCAGGGATGATTCATATGGCTGGCTGGACGCTCACCAGGGGCGTTCTGGCTTGCATCTCGGAGGAAATAGATGAACACTTTTGCTGGAAAAGCCGTTCTCGTCACCGGAGCCGGGTCAGGGATTGGCTATGCGCTCTGCCAGGCCTTCGCCGATGCGGGCGCTATGGTGGCGTTGAACGATATCGATCCCGCGCTCTGCCAGCGGGCGGCTCAGCAGATCAATGGTTCTCTGGACGCTGAACGGGTTTATCCGTATGCCTGTGACGTGGCGGATGTGGCGGCGGTTGAGAGCATGTTTCAGCGCTTCGTTGAGCAGGCGGGACGATTGGATATCGTGGTTGCCAACGCTGGCATTACGAACTATGGTGAGTTTTTGACCTATACGCCGGAGGCATTTGATCGTTTGATGGGCGTGAATCTGCGTGGGAGTTTCTTTACGGCGCAATATGCGGCCAGGCTCATGATCGATGCGCACATCCCTGGACGTATCATTTTGATGTCCTCCGTGACTGGCATTCAAGCGCATATGAACCTGGGAGGGTACGGGATCACTAAGGCGGGCATTCGGATGATGGCGAAAACCTTTGCGCTGGAAGTGGGCAAATATGGCATTACGGCTAACGCGATCAGTCCAGGCGCAATCCTCACCGAACGCACGCTGCAAGATGATCCGCTGTACGAGGAGCATTGGGCTGGCGTGACTCCCACTGGACGCGTTGGATATGTGGAGGATATCGTGGCCGCCACCCTGTATCTTGCCTCACCGGAGGCACGCCATGTAACCGGTCAAACCCTCGTTGTTGACGGTGGCTGGACCTTGCAGAGTCCTCTGCCACCGGATCAGCCAGATCTGCCCGAATATTCTTCCTATTTGAGGTGAACACTTCAGCAACCTCTTATTTGATTATGCCATGGTGGATCTTCATCCAAAAAGTATATTCGGGTCGCGCAATAGATGTCTTAACGCGCGTGAAGCAATATTTCTCCATAGCATGCAATAGAGGAGAGAAGATCAAGATCTTTATCCCAATCGTAAAGAAGCAAAACACATAGAGAAAGACAAGCCAGAAGGCAGATTTTTCCACGCTGGATCAGGGATTGGTGAGTCTTTCTTCCCTGCCCACCCATCCTGAGAATGAGAAGCAGCAGCGTACAGGAGTGCAACCGCGCTCCTGTACGCTGCTGCTTCTTTGGGGGAAGGCTCTGGTTATGGTTTAAGGTGGCTCTTTTCCTTGAGCAACAAGATAGAATGTCTGGTGTGATAGATGTGTTGCCTACCACATACCATTGCGTGGGACGATTCTCATCGATACAATAGCAGTATACCTGGTCTTTAGGATACTAGTACCGATTCTATCGTTTACATTTGTGATTTACTTGAGTAAAAGAAGTTGCAGGAGATTGATATGACAGTTCAGAAGCAGAATATACCGACCCGCGCCCTTGTGCTGGGGGGTGGAGGAGTGACCGGTATCGCCTGGGAGGTCGGCGTCCTGGCTGGCTTGCTTGAAGCCGGAGTTGCCGTCTATGAGGCCGACGCTGTCATCGGAACATCAGCCGGGTCCTTCGTGGGAGTCGCTCTGGCCAGTGGTTACGACATGCAGAAGCTCTTTGCTGCTCAGTCAGAGACGAGCGAGTACGAGATCTCTGTGGCCGCGTCCGAGCAGACAACCGCAGCGTGGTATAACGCGTTCAATATCGGAGGAAGTGACCCGCGAAGGGTCGGTGCGGCCTTTGGTGACATTGCCAGAGCAAATCCTGAGCCGGTGTCGGTCGCGCAACGCCTTGCTGCGGTCGAGGCTCGACTCGTCACGACAGATTGGCCTCTGACGTTGCAGGTGACCGCCATTGATGCTGTTACCGGACAACTGCATGCCTTCGACCGAACGTCGGGCATGGCACTCGTCGATGCGGTATCGGCCAGCGGAGCGGTTCCAGGTGTCTGGCCACTTGTGCACATCGATGGCAGGGCGTGGATTGATGGGGGCATGGTCTCTACAACGAACGCACACCTGGCCGACGGCTATGAGCGCGTCTTAATTCTTGCCCCTATGCCGACTGGCTATGGTCTGATCCCTGGTGCAGTGGAGGATGCGGCGGCTATGAGCGCCAATGCGAGCGTTTCACTCATTACGCCGGACTCACAAAGCGTCGCAGCGATCGGACCCAATCCGTATGACCCTGCACGCCGGGGCGCTGTGGCAACCGCCGGACGCGCACAGGGCATGAGCATGGCCTCCGCCATCCAGGCTGTGTGGTGACCCGAATACTCGCCGGGAAAACGAGGACGAGCGACACAACAGTGAACCGCCTTGCATATTGTCCGCTCTCACTCAGCGAGGAGGGCAAGAGGCAGTCTCAGCCTCTTGCCCCAGGGACTGACTGGCGAAATCCTCTTCTTAAGCGCAGGTGAGAGCCACTTGCACGCCGGATTAGACCTGTTCAGCAGTATCGAGCAGCATATGGCTATGCAGGGAACAGATATCCATAAATCCATGACTATCCATCGTATGGTTCTCCTGTTGGATAGGATATGCACAGAAGAGGGAAAAAGACTGTGTGCGCTTTTGCAACGTATTCCAGAAGCTTTCTAAACGAAGAGCAGCCGGGGCGTTGTTCTCCAGGCAGAGCAGGGCTACCAGTCCCTTGACGTTCGACGATGGTCTCACATTTCTCTCTATCGACACATTTAGCATTTTCATAAATTGGGAACGTCTTTCAGATCTCCCTTCAGGAAAGAGAGAACTGGTCCTCTCCCTGCGAAACTGTCCGCACGGACCACTGGGAGAAAGAGGTGCCATTAGTTCTCTGGAGGCGGGATCTTCTATTGAAATGGGCCAACCTTAATGAAACCAAAGTTCTCACTTCACGTTACCCATGATAGAAGTCAATGTTAAACCACATCTACGAGAGAAAGAGCTTTTTCGGCAAAGTAAGATCTTGCCGATAGAAGAAAGTGAAAGATGTGGCATGAGTATCCATCAGTCGCTGTTAAGGGATGAAACAGCACTTTTTTTTCGCGAAGACACCCATATCGCATACGCATGAGCCAGCAACGCGTGTGCTTAACGCCTCCGAGAGGACCAGGGGTGTCAAAGGCCGTTGTCGAACGCTCTCTTCGCGAGCTGCACTGGTTTGTCTCTTCGTTAGAAGGGACAGGAAAGGAAAACACTATGAATACCTGGTTCGTTGTTGGAACGATTTATGGTGTGGCAATTCTGTTCTGTCTACTCACCACGTTTTATCTACGCGCCCGTTTCCACACACAGATGCAGCAGTTACGGAAACAGGTGGAACTGGTCTCTCAACAACTTGAGGAACTCTATGGACCACTGGAACTGTTATGCCTGGAATGCCACCATATAGCTTCTACTCTCCAGCATATGCCTCTTCCGCCAGCAGGACTCGTCTATGAGTTTCAGCTTGATGAGACGTTCTTCTCGAATCTGCAAAAGATAGTGGATCTCGTAGCACAAAAGGCGCATCTCCTGCAAGAGAAGAAGTTTCCTAAAGGCTTCCCCCTCTTTCTCCTCTATCAACGGGAGTGGCTCAAGCAGGTACGAGATCAAGGAACTACTCTGCTACGCTTCAAGGAATGGCACGCTGACCTGATATGGCCTCAACCTTTTAGCGAGGAAATCCTTGCC
>DAOTTL010000357.1:0-16155 GCA_034438135.1 Ktedonobacteraceae bacterium
ATGTAGAAGATATTTGAGCGCAAGAATAATAATTGTGGCGAAAATAGTTGCAATCCTCCTAAAAAGAGGGCCGATACCAGGAATGTGACGATGGCTACAATAACAAAGGATGAGCTAATTAAAGCATTTTTATTGGCGGATGTAGGAAGGTATCTATTTAAACTTGAGTGTAACCCTAAGATGGTAAAACCGCTTAACAGGGTCATAAGTGAGATGAGCGTAGTTGCAATACCGACATTTTCTGGCCTGTACAGATGTGCAATGATGATCCAGAAGAAAAATCCCAGGCCACCCAGAATAAATGTGCTGGCCATATTGAAGAGAGAGTTCCTGTACAGTGGATCGGTCATCACATGATTGCAGATATCTCTGATGCTGCGTTTTTTGGATACCTTTGAGTGGGATAGCGTAGGATTTTCAGCAAGAGAGTTTAAAGGATGTCCATCCAGAGTGGCCTGGTCTGTCTGGGGCAGAGCAGACCAATCAAGCGAGCCGAAACCGACGGCAGAAATGCGGTACGTGGCTTGTTCATCAATTCGTCCCAGATACTCGATCTCGCCAGCAGGTGTAAAGCGACCAAAGTCTCCTGTACGATAGAGACGCGGAACCATCCCTCGATCAGATGCAAACGGATTAGGGATAAAATGCTCATTCGTGAGGTCGGGACGACCGATATAGCCGTAAGCCACGCCGGGGCCGCCAATGTAGATCTCTCCACTCTTTCCCTCGGAAACCGGTTTAAGCTGGTCATCCAGGATATAAATCTGATAGTCTGGTAGCGGAGCACCAACCGTGAGGGGACGATTGGGAAATAACTCTCGCCATGTGGCCGCAACTGTAGTTTCAACTGGACCATAGGTACTCAACAAACGACGGCCTGGACGCGACCAGTGGCTGATAAGATTGGCTGAGCACACTCCATCCCTGATAAGCATCAAGTGCAGAGAAGGTATATCTCTTTCGAGTATCCCCAGTAATGCGGGTGTACAACAGAAGACCGTTACCTCGTATTCACGCAGAAATTCTGTCAGATCTTGCTTGAGGAAAGCGGGAAGGGTTGGACGCGTAATCAGTGTCGCTCCAGCAATCCAGGCCGGCCAGATCTCTTCAAAAGAGGAGTTCAAGGCAATTGACATGCCCTGGTAAACCCTATCCTTCTGTGTCACACGGTAAATCTGCGTGACCGAGCGGAGGAATGTGACGATACTCACCTGAGAAATGGCTACGCCCCTCAACTGACCAGTCAAGTCCAGAATGTATATCACATAGCATAAGGCCGTAGGATCAACGCGAATCTGAGGGCGAAGACTACTCTGACGAGCAATTGCTTCTTGCTCCCGATCAAGTTCGAGCACAGAACAGGATAGACCACTCTTTTGCTCCCGAAACGCTCCCGTCGTCACAAGGGTCCGCAGTTTAGCCTCTCCCGCGATAAAAGCTATCTGCTGAGAAGAGAACGCTGGATTGATTGGCACAAAAGTTGCACCAGCCTTGAGCACCGCTAGAAGCGCCACATAGGCATCGATCGAACCCTCTAAAAGCAGTCCTACCAGATCACCTTCCTCAAGTCCCTGTGAGATCAGATAATGTGCGAGCCGATTGGCACGATAATCAAGTTCCTGATAGGTGATGCGAGAAGACTCGCAGATGACAGCGATCTTCTGTGGCAACCAATCGCACGTCTGCTCAAAATACTCAACCAGACACTCCACACGATCCCTTCTGACCACTCGCATTAGTGCAGAATTGTTCATATCACGGCGAGAGAAACTCTCCAGGCGCGTTTTTCTTGGGGAACGTGGTGCCCTGACCACCTTTTGTAGGATCCGAGTCTCTTTTTGCGCCACAAAAAAATTGTGATAGGTATCATTTATATCCATTCATGAATCCTTAGATGCGGCACCTTGCCAGGGGTTTCCTACAGCAACGGAGGATATGAGATGTTGGCGAGCAATGAGCGAAAGAGAGGATTCTTAATTCTTTTTCTGACTGAGCAAGGCTTCTTCTCTCCACTATCCAGCACTACTCTGAGATTTTTTTGTCAGGAAGTTTTAATCTAATTGCCATAAAATTTATTTATAGTCAATTAGTACATTACCTATTGATTTATTATCACGACTTCATTATACTTCTATATATTAGTTTTTTTCAATGCTTCTGGATACTCGAAGCACACCCTGAGCACACTCTGAACACACTTTATTTCAGAATGTGCTTTATACAAATGCTCGTGAAGGTCCTACACCAAGTTTGCAGAGAGGATTTGTAGATTTTGCAGCACAAAGAACCTGGTTTATCTCATGGAGAAACGTTCAATAACCATTTGCAGGAACTCTTGCGCAACAGTGGCTATACCAAGAAATCTTTGGCAGAAGCAATTGGCCTGCATCCCAAGGTACTGGGACGAAAGCTCACAGGCAGCAGCAATGCCTATCTTACCCACATTGAGATACGAAACATTGTCATGATGCTGGCACGCTGGCATGCCATTACGACGAGAAGAGAAGCCTTTCAACTTCTAAAAGCAGCGCAGGTAGATCCTGGCATTTTTCATGGGGACGAGTGGCAAATGCCCCCCCTCAATATGCTTACGACGAAAGAAAACGACGCATTAGCGGCGGATATGGTTCCCCTATCTGCTGGAATGCAACACACTGTTCCCGCACTCACTATCCAGCTAGTCGGACGGAAAAGGACCGCAACGCAACTCCTCCAACTGGCCAGACGTGACACGGTACGCTTAATCACTCTGATTGGACCTGGCGGTTGTGGCAAAACGAGCCTGCTCTTGCGGGTAGCACAAGAACTGACCAACGAATTTGCCTATGGCGTCTGTTTTGTATCACTTGCCGATGTAAGTGATCTTGATCTTCTGCCGATGCAGATCCTCAATGCGCTCCATGTAGAAGCCGTCCCTGAGCAACATCCCCTGGATGCTCTGATCTCCTACTTGCAACAAAAACAGTTGCTGCTTATCCTTGATAATTGCGAACGACTTCAATCATCGCTCGCAGCTCATCCTATCAGCGAGATGTTGGCCTCTGCGCCAGGATTGAAGATTTTTACTACCAGCCGGATACGACTCCATCTCTACGGTGAATATGAGTTTAGCGTTCCTTTGCTGGATTTTCCTCCGTCCACCGCCAGACCCGATAGGATAACCTTTGCAACATATAGTGCAATCCAACTCTTTGTTGAAAGAGCACAGGCGGCGGCGTCTGATTTTGCATTAACCGATGAAAATGCTGCTATCATCGGACAAATTTGCGCCAGGGTTGATGGTTTACCGATCGCTCTGGAGCTGGCAGCAGCACGAGTCAAGGTATTTCCCTTACCATTGCTGCTGGAAAAGCTTTCCAATTCCCGCCTCCAGGTACTGACTGGCGGTGCGAAAGATACTCCTCCACGATTGCAAACACTGCGCAATACGATCGATTGGAGCTATGATTTGCTGTCTTCATCAGAGCAAAGATGGTTTCGCTGGCTGGGAATATTTACTGGAACGTACTCCTTTGAACTCATAAAGGCACTTGAACGATCTTTCGCTGAAGAAGTTGAGAAACATAGCGACGATGCTGAAGCTCTCCTGGATGTTTTGGAGCATCTAGTGAATAGCAGCCTCCTTTTACGCGTAACGATCATTGATAATCAGATACGTTTCGCGATGTTGGAAACGCTGCGTGAATATGCCCTGGAAGAATTAAGAATACATAATGAGTTCGATACATTGCACGGCTGGTATACGGCCTACTTTTCCAAGAATATCCGTCAATAGAAGGCTTGCTGGCATATCATATGCGCATAAAGTTAAGGAAGAAAGCGCACCGGAATGGACAAGCGGGGATGTAAGGGATGCAACCTTTTAACTGGGGTCCGGCGCTGAACCCTGGTTCTCTCTCCTCCAGACCAACAATGCTCACCGTTGAGCCGATTGCAGTGGAAATCTAACCGAGAAATTTCTAGTTTATCTTCATACACCCATCTCCTCCAAGTTTGCTGCCCGTTCATATGTTGCCTGAAGCTCATTTTGAGCCGAATCACCACGCCAATGAGCAGATGACGCTCAACCAAAATCTCAAACGGCCCTGGCTCTATATTCCCCCTTGACAAAATTCTGACTATAGTTTAAAATAATGACTAGTCGGTCATAAAAATAAATAGCGGTCATAAATAAAATATTATGGTCATATTATGAGCACAGGAAGAGATAAATCTGGCTAAGGCAGCCAGAGGAGGAAAGCAGTGCACACTACGCCATCGCTCAAAGAGCGTCAGCGGCAAGAACGAGAGACTCTCATTTTAGAGGTAGCTGAAGAGGCGTTCGCAGAGAAAGGATACCATGAAACATCGATAGATGAGATTGCTGCACAAGTAGGAGTCGCTAAAGGAACTGTTTATCTGCACTTTCCCTCGAAAGAGGCTCTAATTGTAGCAATTCTCTTACGAGACATGCATCGCTCATTAGAAGAGATTGACTCTATTATAGCAAGTGATGCCAGTACACGTACAAAATTACAAACACTCATAAAGTCCATGTATATGAGGTTTCGTTGCAGGTATAACGAATTCCTCTCTCCGACATCGCAGATAGTAGAGATGCGCTCACTCTTTTCTAAGCACAGTGCTCATCTGCAAGAACTGCGGAGCGGCATGCTCTCAAAAATATGTACGATCATAGATCAAGGCAAAAATACAGGGGAGATTGAAACCAAAGTGCCTACGGCTGCGATTGTTATGACCCTTCTTGCTCTCGTCTCGTCGCACATTTCTATGCAGTCGCTTCTGGAGGCCAATATCTCTCCTGAAGAGTTTATGAACTACATGGAAACGATCTTCTTTGAGGGCATAACCAAAAAAAATTGTGACTTACCATAAAACGAGAAAGGGAATAGGATGTCAACCGTAACAAATGTTGAGGGACAACAGGTTAATCCAGAGGAAAAGTTTGACGCGGATGAAAAGCCACGTTATAGCAAACGCGACACACTACTCACAATGATAGGCGTGTTGTTGGTTATGCTGCTGGCCTCGCTGGATCAGACCATCGTCTCTACAGCTATGCCGCGCATTACCGCTGATTTCAATGGACTGGATCGTTATACCTGGGTTACAACGGCCTATCTGTTGACCTCGACGATTATGATACCAATTTATGGCAAGCTCTCCGATATGTTCGGACGTAAATTGATCTTCCTGATCGGAGTGGTGCTGTTTCTGATCGGATCTGCTGCCAGTGGTCTCTCTCAGAGCATGAACCAGTTGATCGCCTTCCGCGCCTTCCAGGGATTAGGAGCCGCTGCTCTTCTGCCTATTGCGCTGGCGGTGATCGGAGATCTCTTTACACCACGTGAGCGCGGCAGATGGCAGGGTTTAACTGGTGCCGTCTTCGGTGTCGCGTCGGTCCTCGGACCAGCCCTGGGCGGCTGGCTCACGGACAATGCGAGCTGGCGTTGGGTCTTTTATGTCAATCTCCCTATCGGCATTGTTGCTATGCTTGTCTTGATCTTCTTGATGCCAACATTGCGTAGAGCAAACACCGGCAAGCCCAAAATTGACTATGTGGGAGCGTTCTTGCTAGCCGCTGGTGTTATCCCTCTGATGCTTGCGTTCACCCTGGCCGGGTCGCAGTATGATTGGACCTCACCACAGATCGTGGGATTGTTCGCAGGCTCGATTGTCGTCCTGGTACTCTTCGGTTTCTATGAAGCATATCTGGAGCGCCATCAAGCTCAACCAATCATTGCGCCAAGCCTGTTTAAAAACCAAATTTTCGTCGTTTCGATCGCAATCACAATGGCCATCAGCATCGCTATGTTCGGCTGCATCAGCTTCCTGCCGCTGTACGCTCAGGGGGTTCTGGGTCTGTCAGCCTCTAACAGTGGCTTCTTGCTGATACCGCTGATGCTGACCCTGATCATCGGTAGCGTCGTCTCAGGTCAATTAGTCTCGCGCTTCGGCAGATATAAATGGATCGCGATTGTGGGAACGATTATCGGCGTAGGTGGTGGTTTGCTGCTACTGCGACTGAATGTGAACTCTAGCACGAACGACTTATGGATTGCCATGCTGGTGCTCGGCATGGGTCTTGGCTTCGGTATAGCAACGTATACCGTGATTGTACAGAACGCACTGCCAAACCGCATTGGAGAGGCTACCGCAAGCCTGACCTTCTTCCGGCAAATCGGTGCAACCATCGCTCTCTCGGCTCTGGGTTCCGCGTTGACCAGCGCCTACCTGCCAGGCTTCAAAGGGGCACTTTCGACTCAGGTGAAGCAGTTTGCGGCCCAGATTCAGCAAATCAGACATATTGATGTCCTGGGCTTTTTCAGTAACCCAAACATACTGCTCTCTCCCGACGCTCAGACAAAGATGACTCAACAGTTCAGCCAGATCCCGAATGGTCTTCAGGTCTATGCTCAAATACTGTACGCGGTCAAGATTGGCCTGACACAGGGTATCCACAATGTGTTTATTGCGGGTGTCATCTTCCTATCCCTGGCCTTTGTTTTCTCCCTCTTCCTGAAGGAGATCCCGCTGCTTGGACTTAATAAACCCGCCGTCAGCGATGATAGCAATGAAGAAAATCCTGTAGTTGAACCAGTGCTTCTCTAAAGAAGTAGGGGTGTACTAAAAGGGAGCAGACGATGTGGCATTTGCCATATCGCCTGCTCCCTTTTTTAATACACTCCTATTTCTCTCTTGCTTTATACGTATACTTATGTTATATTTGACACAGACACATATACGTATATCTATAGTACAAACTGAGATGAAGGAGATTAGAAATAGTGGCGAACAGAACCATTTACGTGGCAGATACCGACCTGCCTGTCTTTGAGAAGGCTCAGCAGCTCGCCGGAGATAATCTCTCGGCAACTATCGTGCAGGCGTTGCGTCGCTTTGTTGAGACTGAGGAGGCCAGAAGCGCTGGCTACGAGGAGATTACCGTACACGTGGGACGAGGACGACCCTATGTCCAAAAACAGTTCAGGGGTCGCCCGCTGGCCAAGCGGCGTACTCAACTCGGGAATGAATCCAGGATGTTAACGCTAGTAGTCTACCAGACTATTCATGGTCGCCTTGCCCTCTACTCTAAAAACTCGTCTGTCTGGGATTGGTCCAGCTATGCTTCCAATCGCGCTAGCAAAAAGAGTGATAAGTCATATAACGGTGGCTGGGATTGGGGTTGGGACTGGGATTGGGATTGGAGCGGCTCCGGTGAGTCTGGTCGGAAAAGTGCCTATGAACCAGACGAACGCAGATTTGATGTCTATGAAAATCTGGAGGCTCTTAAAGTCGCGATCCCCGAGGAGATGTATGAAAGCATCGCTCACCATCTTCAACATGGCGACGATATTGAGTTCCTCGACATCTAAGATCACTCGACCAAAGGGCATCTACCAATAAGTTCCTCGATCAGCAAAAGACTTCGGCAACAGAGTCTTACAAGACTCCGTTATCGAAGTCTTCTGCTGATCTAAACCACTCCCTTACACATAGAGGTTTCGTGTCGATCTTCTGCGTCGGCCTGGCAGACCACCCCGCCCCATTTTAACAAGAGCAACTGGTGTATGTTGTAGCGCGAATGCGCCACAACATACACCAGTTGCTCTTGTTGTGCGCTGTCGCCTGCGGCGACAGAGGAAGAAGCGAGAAAAGCCTCTACCTGTAAGGAAACCACCCCAAAGAAAGAACAGAGGGATGTCGGGCAAGGCCTTGCACGCCTTGCCCGACATCCCTCAAAAAAGCATGGGGGAGCGGAGCCATTCACTCACGAATCACCTTCGGCAACAGAGTCTTACAAGTCTATGTTTTTCTCGTTCTCCCTCAGCCGCCTCCGGCGATTTTAAAGGGGGTGAGTCTGCAAAAATTCCAACATATATTCATTGACCAGTTCGGGACATTCCTGATGAACCCAGTGACCACTTTCAGAGATATATTTAAGGGTTAAATCAGGAACCCAGGGATCGAGATTACGGGTCAGATCGATGCCCAGAGCAACATCCTGCTCACCCCAGATGAGCAAGGTGGAGGCAGGAACCTGGAGATTGTGCTTGCCAGAAAAGCGCAGCATACTGCGCAAAAGTTGTCGATAGTAGTTGAGTGAGGCGGTAAGGGTGCCAGGCTTGCTCATAGCTCGCCGATATTTTGTGATCTCGGAACGTGAGAAAGCACGCTTCTGAACCGCCGACTCCCGTAATAAACGCCCGACAAGGTCGGCATGGTTGAAACCCAGTAGATACTCAGGGAGCCAGGGTATCTGGAAGGCCAGGATATACCAACTTTTACGCAATTGCTGAAGGGTACGCAGTTCTCGCAGCATGGCTCCAGGATGTGGGGCATTCAAAATGATCAGGGACGAAGTCATCTCTGGATAATCGATAGCAAACTGCCAGGCCAACGCTCCACCCCAGTCATGGCCCACAATGATAGCACGTTCCTCGTTCAGTCCATAAATCAATCCAACAATGTCGCGCAACAGATTAGGGATATCATAGCCGCTGTGAGGCTTCTCCGTCTCATTATAACCGCGCAAATCAGGTGCTACGACCCGAAAGCCGTGCGCAGCCAGAAAAGGGATCTGGTGACGCCAGGAGTACCAGAATGCAGGAAAACCATGCATCAGAACCACCAACGGCCCCTCTCCCTGAATAACATAGTGCATACGAATACCGTTTGTAATCATCTGCCGATGTTCCCAAGACTCCACAACAGTCTCTGCCATACATTTCTTCCTTTCAGACGGATAGTAGAAGAAGCGAGCCTGTGTGGCGGAACGCATGCTCCGCCACACAGGCTTGCTTCTCCTGCCTCATACAATGGGGTGGAACAGCCTGCTATGCAGGCTCAAAACCTTCCTGTCCTGATTTGACAAAATCAAGAATGACTCAGATTTGCGCGAAAAAGAAGCGTGTTCTTCAGAAGCTACTCAATATTTGTATCACTATAGACAATAGCACGCTTGACTTGCTCAATCAGATCAGTTACAGGTATACCACGAGGACACGCATCCGAGCAGTTAAAGATAGTGCGACAGCGCCAGACTCCATTGCGGTCACTGAGAATCTTCAAGCGTTCCGCAGCTCCCTGGTCGCGACTATCGAAGATAAAACGATGCGCATTCACAATGGAAGCAGGTCCCACCCAATCGGAGTTGCCCCAGACCGAGGGACAGGAACCAGTACAGGCACCGCAAAGAATACACTTGGTTCCCTCGTCGTAGCGAGCACGTTCCTCTGGGCTTTGCAGGCGCTCTGTCCCAGGATCGGTATCATGTGTGATCAAGTACGGTTTCACAGATTTGTATTTGGCCATAAACGGGTCCATATCCACGACCAGATCCCTGATCACTGGATAGCCCAGCATTGGCTCAATCGTCACTTTACGGCCTACATCGCGCAATAGCACCTTACATGCCAGGCGATTGCGTCCATTGATCCGCATAGCATCCGAGCCGCATACCCCATGAGCACAGGAACGACGATAGGTCAATGTCCCATCCATCGTCCACTTCACCATGTTGAGCGCATCTAACAGGCGATCAATTGGATCACCATCGATAGTAAACTCATCCCAGTAGGGTTTGCTCTCCTTCTCAGGATTGAAACGTTTAATACGCATCGCTATTTTCATATCCGAAGAATCTCCTCAGCCAGCGCCTAGTATTTGCGCTCTTTGGGCTTGAACACTGGATCGTCCAGCAGAATCACATCCTTGTAGGCCAGTCGAACGTCATGGCTTGACTGACCCTTATAGGCCAGCGTGTGCTTGAGCCAGTTGACATCGTCGCGTTTCAGGTAATCGGTGCGGTAGTGAGCACCTCGACTCTCGGTACGAGCCAGAGCACCATGCACGGTCGCCTCAGAGCAGTCTAACAAAAAGCCCAGTTCTAACGCCTCAGTCAGTTCGGTATTGAACGTTTTGCCCTTATCCTGCAATTCAACCCTCTGGAAGGCGTCTTGCAGTTCAGCAACAACGTCCAGTGCATGTTTCAGGCCTACCTCGCTCCGCTCAACAAAGACCGTATCCATCATCTCCTGCTGCAACATGCTGCGTATGCGGGCAGACGATTCGTGGGCAGTTGAGCTATAGAGCCTGTCAACCTGCTGACGAGCAAAATCCTCTGGCTCAGGTGGCAGTGGCAGGTGATCGTTCTCGGCAATAAACTTCGCCATATGTTTTCCGGCCCGTCGTCCAAACACGATTAGATCCACCAGAGAATTTGTTCCCAAACGGTTCGCACCGTGGACAGAGACACAGGCCACCTCGCCAGCGGCATAGAAGCCAGGCATAGGAGTCCACTGTCCATCGATAACCACGCGTGCATCCACATCGGTTGGGATGCCTCCCATCGCATAGTGGGCAGTTGGCTGGATCGGCACCGGTTCAGTAATCGGCTCCACGGCCAGGTAGTTGCGAGCAAAGTCTGTAATATCTGGCAGCTTTTCCGCGATAACCCTGGCCCCCAGGTGGCGCACATCCAGATAGACATAGTCCTTGCCGTCCACACCCCGTCCCTCGTTGATCTCCTGAACGATACAACGCGACACGATATCACGGGGGGCCAGATCCTTGAGCGTCGGCATATAGCGTTCCATAAAGTACTCGCCCTTGCCATTAAGAATCTTCCCGCCCTCGCCACGTGCCGCCTCACTCAGTAAAACTCCAACTTTATAGATGCCCGTGGGATGAAACTGATACATCTCCATGTCCTGCAAAGGAATCTGACGACGATAGGCCACCGACATCCCATCGCCCATACAGGCAAAAGCGTTGCTGGTCACTTTCCAGGCGCGACCGTAGCCACCGGTCGCAAAGAGGACAGCCTTCGCATGGAACGTATGAATCTCACCTGTGCGGATCTCCATGGCCACCACACCACAGGCTTGCCCCCCGGTCACCAGCAAGTCCAGCATCAGAAACTCATTAAAGAAACGCACCTCATTCTTGATCGCACTCTGATACATCGTCTGGAGAATCATATGTCCTGTGCGGTCAGCAGCGTAACAGGAGCGGCGCACAGGTCCCTCACCAAAGTTGCGCGTGTGTCCACCAAAGCGGCGCTGATCGATACGTCCATCTTTTGTACGGTTAAAGGGCAGGCCGCGATGCTCCAGCTCATAGACCGCGTCGATCGCCTCACGAGCCAGAATCTCAGCCGCGGGCTGATCCACCAGGTAGTCACCACCCTTGACTGTGTCGTACATATGCCACTTCCAGTGATCCTCCTCCTGGTTTCCCAGCGCGGCTGCCACACCACCCTGTGCAGCTCCTGTGTGTGAACGCGTGGGGTACACTTTGCTGAGCACCGCCACACTGGCATGGGGCAATTGCATAGCGGCCATCAGACCCGCTCCGCCCGAACCAACGATCACGACATCAAACTTATAGTACATAACGTCCCTCGTTCCGATTAGAATGATACATGCGGACAAAGCTGGCCAGGATTCGCCACGCCGTGAAACGTAACCAGCGTGATCGTCCCCAGGAAGAAAAACACTAATGTCATAATCCCTAACAACGATTGTAACGAGAGTCGCCAGCCACGTGACTGTACATAGTCATCGATGACAATGCGCAGACCATTCACACCGTGCAGCAGAGCTAGAGTTAATAATAACCAGTCATAAACACGCCAGAATGGATTTGAGTAGCGAATCTGGACCAACTGATAACTGGTGCAGGATACATCAGTCGCCACGTGATTTAAAAACAGGTGAATGATCGCCAAAAAGATAAGCGCGACACCAGAAACGCGGAAGAAATACCAGGAAAACGTCTCAAAGCCGCCTCCTGAGGGACGGGGACCATAGCCATTTGAAATCTGCATAACAAAACTCCTGTCAACTCACTTCAGGGACGCTTACATTCCGGCAGCCGTATTTCCCAGATTAACACCAAAGATTGGCGCGAGAATGAACCAGCCCATACCCAGAAAACCAAGAATGGTAATGACCATGACAATGCCAAACATAGCTCCCTGGTACTTTACCCCCTTCGGCCAGAAGTCAATGAGCATGATACGCACTCCATTAAAAGCGTGAAAGAGCACTCCGGCAATCAAGGTTAGCGAAATAACGCGGATAATGCCCGTTCCAAAAAGTGCAATCCCTTCATTGTACACATCAGGTCCGAAGTTGAGCAAAGAAATATCCACAATGTGGACCAGCAAGAACAGAAGAATACCAAGTCCGGCAATGCGATGCAGCAGCCAGGACCACATACCCGATTGGCCTTTATACATTTTTTCCTCAATTCTGAAGATGAGAGGCGCATGCATATGATCTGTCGAGCGACAAAGAGAAGAGGAAGTGGAGTCTTACCAGGCCAAACACCCGGGTTGGCGTAGGACCCGGCGTCACGGTCGCCTCAGACCGACACAAGGCATCTCACCCGCACAACTTTTTTTTCATCAACGGTCGTTCCCTCTGATTTGGCTGACGTTTCGCCGCTCTTTGCTGCCCTCTCCCTGCAACAGCCTCGCGTATCATAAGAAGCATTTCTTCCCCACCACAACTATCTACGCCCACAGAGCGCTCCTGGAAGTGAGTCAAAAGTAGTAGAACTGGCTAAAATCGTTGACGGTTGTATTATACTCCGATGATCTTCCCTCGCGCAAACTCTTAACATTTTTTTCTTCGCAAGAAAATCTTAAAAAGATAGATGGATGCGCTTGTAAACGCATCCATCTATCTCTTATTTCGAGGAGGGGCGGCTTGCTATGGAGGCCGAAAGCCTTTTGCCCCGATTTTGGAAAATCAGGGATGACTCCTAAGACTCGCTTCTTCGGCTCTATAGCTTACTAAAAAGCAGGCCAAGGGCAAAGGTGATCACCGCCTCAATAGCTCCCACGACTGTCATCTCCAGACCACTGTGGAAAAGAGAGCGTCCAGTCACCAGCGTCTTGGCCGCACCGACTGCGAAATGGGCCAGCAGACTGATCAGGGCCGCAACGAGAATCGCTGCAATGCCCTGCATAAAGAAGAAAGGAATGATCGGGATAAAAGCACCCACACCCGTCGAAATCATAGCCGAAACGGCTGAGGTCCAGGGATTGGGAACACTCTCGTCCGAAAGCCCTAACTCCTCGTGAGCCATCGTCCGCAAAAACTGCTCAGGTTGTTCCGCAAGCCGCTGAGAGAGCATATCAGCTTCATCCTCAGTGAATCCCTTCAACTGATACATCAGCGAAAGTTCTGCGCGTTCCTCCTCAGGATCCTCCTGAATCTCTGTACGCTCGCGGTTAATCTCTGCTTCATGGATCTCGCGCTGAGCTTTGGTCGCCAGATATGCACCCGAACCCATTGAAAGAGCGCTGGCCAGCATACCCGCCAGACCACTGATCAATACAATATGACTCCCGCTGCTACCTGCCGCTCCCGTCGCGCCAGCAACACCACTGACGATCCCAAAAACCGCACCCAGGCCATCGTTCGCGCCATAGATTGCGTCCCCCAGCCAGCCACCGCCGCGCTTATGCCAGCGTTCACGTCTCAACATCACATCCAACATCCCTTGTGGACCGATGGGACTGATGATCTCACGGATTACGCGACCGTGACTCTCTTCCTCACGTCTGACCTCACGCAGCATATCTTGTGCCTCGGCATCGTCGATGCTGCTTGCCTGTGCCTCGTAGCGTGCAATATCACGATCCTCTTCGCCCTCCATATGGCGTAGAGCTGCCTCAGTTCCTAACTGACGACGCGCCCATCCCTTCAACTGAGAGGTGAAACTATATTTTTCCTCAGGTACATGCGCCCCTAGCTCTTGTAGTTTACGTTCCCACCTCTGCGCATGGCGTTCCTCGGCCTCAGCCAGTTTATTCAGTACGTTGCGCCGACTTCTGTCGTTCTCACGCTCCGCCAGAGCCCGGTAGGTACGCATGCCCTCTATCTCACGCAACCAGTTTTGACTGAGAGCCGCGATCAATTCATGCCGCGTCTCCTCCTGGAGGGGCTGAACCTGTATATTCTCATGATTTAACAGAGTACTCGGATAGGTTACCCATTCTGTATCGCGCTCAGCGTCAGCGCTCTCTACCTCATCACTATTTTTCCTCGTGGTCATGTCTCTCTCCTCGCCTGACACTCCTCTTATCGAAGTGTGAAATCTCCCCGCACACAAAGAACGAGGAAACCCCTCACTCTCACTATATCTAAGATAACACGCGCGGTCGCATCTAGTAGTTCTATTCGTATATACACATTCCCGGTAAAATATCGCAGGAACGAGAGACTTTTTTCTATTCAATCATTATATTATAAATGGTACACAAGTCGCAATGTTTCTGTTTCCAACACACAAGGCTTCTTAAATGCCAGACCCCTCCCCAGGAAAAAAAAGGATTAGAGGTAGCGCGGTCGCGCTGCCTCTAATCCTCTAAAAAGTCTTCTCTCCATCCCAAAAGAGAGGAGAGAAAGATGGTCCTGGCCTGATGATCAGACCAGAGGCTTGCGACCGACAACAATCTGACGTGTGCCCTGGCCAAAGGGTTTCCAGTCATAGCCACCATAGATGGCCTCTATCTGAAAACCACTGGCTAGAAACAGCAGTTGCAGTTCGCGCGGAAAAAAGATGTGCATATCCAGACGAGTCAGATAGCGCTCATGCTCACCTGTCTCAAAAAACTTCTCGTGCGTCCAGACAATATGCTGCAACTGCTCTATTGGATCATATTTGCGACTACTATAGAGCAACATTGTAAACTCGTCCGCTACATTAATCTCATCTTCAAGATAGACATGCGAGGGCCGGTTCAATGCATTGCTGAGATAGTCAATGTCTGGCAGAAAGAGGTCTACAACAAAACGTCCACCAGGTGCGAGATGATCGTAGGTGCTTTTAAATGCCCCTAATTGTTGCTCAATCTCATAGAGATGGGAGGCTGAATTGAAGGGCAACAGGATCAGATCAAACGCACCCTTGTGCGGCACGTCGTACTCGGACATATCCCCGGTATGGAGCGTCACACGTCTCTGGATATCCTCAGATTCGGCTGCCACTTTGCGCCGATATGCTGCCAGCATCCCCTCTGAGATATCCATGCCTTCCAGTTCAAAGGCACCTGGACTCTTCAGGAGTTCCAGACCAATGCGACCACTGCCACACGCCAGTTCCAGTACGCGCTGCGGCATGTAGCGCATAACCAACTCTTTCCAGAACGGGAGATCCCGCTCCGATTGACTCTGATATTCCAGATCATAATCATCGACATGTTCATAATATTCGCCGACCGCGTGCACCATGGATTCTATTGCCTCCGGATAAATGTGTCTGCTACTTTTTACAACGTGGAGATTACCATACTTACTCCTGCCAACACAAGCGTCCATCATTCAGAAGGCAGGGTTTCTCAAAAGTCGCTTTTCTCCCCGCCTACCCACCCTTTGTAGATAGATGGAGGCAGCGCGGTCGCGCTGCCTCCATCTATCTTGTTCCCCTGGGGAGGGGTCTCGCCCTTACAAGGAGAGGTTTCTTCTCGCTTTTCCTCTGTCGCCTCTGGCGACAGAGGACAACAAGAGCAACTTGTGTGGAGTGTGGCGCGAATGCGCCACACTCCACACCAGTTGCTCTTGTTTACATGGAGTGGGGTGGCCTGCCAGGCGACGCAGCAGATCGGCAAGAAACCTCTACGTGTAAGGGGGCGGCTTTGCAAGCCGCAGACAAGCCACGATGTGGCATATTTCACAGGCACAGAGTGAAGGTTTTTACTGCATAATGGTCCCAGATTTGCTACATTTACAAATGAAAAGGTTATAAAAGAAAAAAGCAAGAAACATTTTTAGCATAGTCATATGGACAAGGAAGACTCTACAATATGTATAATCCGTATAATCAGCCCGGCCCCTATAACCAATACAACCGATCAGGCTCTTTTGTCCTACCACGGGGTTGTTCGCTGCTCCTTGGCGCTTTTTTCCTGCTTCTCTGTGGAGGATTGCTTCTCATTCTGCATTTTCAAGCGCACCCTGTAATCCCCGATTTCTCGCGCGAAACCATCACACTTGAAACTTTCAAACCAGCGCTCATCGCTCTTGGAGCCTGTCTGGCGGGTCTATTTAGCTTTCTGCTCATCATTGGCTTGCACGGTCGCCTATTTCTTCGCAAACTGATTAGCACCGTATTCACCATAGCCATTGTGATAACCATTAT
>DAOTTL010000358.1:0-10309 GCA_034438135.1 Ktedonobacteraceae bacterium
GGGATGACTCATAAAAAAAGCCCAGAAACTCTGTTTCTGGGCTAGTGGCTCCCCGACCAGGACTCGAACCTGGAACAAACCGGTTAACAGCCGGTTGCTCTACCATTGAGCTATCGAGGAATATTCCTTCGTTCGTTGGTAGAGAAAATATACCAAACTTCCCTTCTCCTGTCAACCCCTTTTGGAGAAAAATCAGGATGATTTATAAGTTCATTTTACTCCAGGGCAAACAAACCTCATCCCAAAAGACTCTGTTGCCGAAGGCCATTCGTCTAAAAAGTGAAGAGAGGATCTGGCTCGGCTCGCCGAGCCAGATCCTCTCTTCTTCAAAGATTATCTTGTTAAAGATGCAGCATATTCAACAATTCAAGGGCGATAGTCAGAAAAACGCTCAAGCTGATCACAGCAATAATCGGGTCAAGCAGAGGTGCACTGACCAGACTGCCTTGCAGGCGCAGACGTTGAAAGAGGGTTGGTAGGATAAGCCCACACAGTGCAGCGATTAGCAGAGTAGTGCCCAGACTCAGGCCGATGGCTGCACCGAGTGGCCAAGAGCGGAAAAGCAGCCAGGTCAGCGCTCCACCGACAATGCTGACGAGAAGACCGCTAACGGTACCCAGACGCAATTCACGAAAGATACCCCACCAGAAATCCAGTCCACGTGTCGAGCGCAATTGCCAGCCCGCGACCCCCATCGCCTGCGAACCCACACTTCCACTGGCAAGCAAGAGTACTGGAGTCAGACAAATCAGACCACTCAGAGCCACCGGCGAGTGGAGAACTCCCGCCAATCCACTGATGTTCAGATGGATCGCATTATCAATCAGTGCACGTCCAAAAACCTGGTAGAGAAGAAAGGTCAGCAGAAAGCCACCCAACAGATTCACTCCCAGCCAGCTCATACGCCTCAGAGTTGCCTTGAAAGAAAAATGCTCCTCTTCCTCAAATTCCTCAACACTGGCCCCCGCGATCTCCGAAAAATCTTCCGCCTGCTCCTCATGGATTACATCGATTGCATCGTCAACCGTGATCAGACCCACGAGCCGATTCTCTTCATCAACCACCGGCAAACCTAACAGATCATACCTGGCAATGATACGCGCCACCTCTTCCTGATCCATCTCAGCACGTACTTTAAGGATATCCGTATCCATAAGTTCCTGCAAATGAACCCCAGGATTGGCCACGACAAGCTTGCGCAATGAAACAATCCCAATAAGGTGCTGTTCAGCATCTACGATATAGAGATAGTAAATCATCTCCAGATGATCCGAGTGCTGACGCAGATAGGTCAGTGCCTCCTCAACGGTCAGTTCCTGCGCTAATGCCAGCACCTCAGTGGTCATAATGCCCCCGGCAGTTTGTTCACCATAGCGCAGGAGGTCGCGAATTGGCTGCGATTCATTGGCTGGCATGAGGTCGAGTAAATGCTCAGCCTCATCGTGGGGGATATCGGCCAGAATATCAGCGGCATCGTCCGGTGGTAATCTCTCCAGGAGATCGGAGGCCAGTTCAGGATCAAGTTCACTAAGGATCTCGGATTGGAGTGGATACTCTACCTCGTTTAAGGTATCAGCAGCAGTCTCCGCGTCAAGTCGATTGAGAAATGCCCCGGCCTCTTCCGCGTCAAGTTGCTCCAGAATATCCGCGATATCCGCCGGGTGTAACTCTGCTAGCTTAGAGTGGCTGACATTCAACTGTACCTGGGGAACTATCCCTCCGATGCCTATAGCGGAGGATGTAGAGGCCCCTGCACCAGCGAGTGCAGGTGTTAACTTACCGGTCACTCCGCTACTAACTACCTGAAGTGGTTCGACATAGTTCCAGGTGATAGTGCGCTCGTCTAACCGCATTGGAGATATTTTGCTTAACCATTCAAAGGGTACCAGGATGCCCAGACGGCGTAGCAGACCGCTCAAGCTGATATCAACGCCTATTAAACGTGCTGTACCCTTGATCTGAGCCAGTTTAAGGTCATTGACTTTGACTACTCGAAAACCCTGTGTATCAACAATCTGTTTATCTAGAATATCGCGTTTCAGTAAAATTTCGCTTGGATATGGAATATAAGCTCGAAGCGCTGTCTGTGGAACGGTCAGGTAAATTTTTTTATCCGCTTCTATCGTCTCAACCTGGGACCAGGGGATAAGTAAATCGCTGCTGGTGGATAGTGAAGATTGGGAGACTACTAATGCAGTTATCACTGGAAATGAGTCATCAAGAGAGACACAGACATCTTTTAATGCACCTAAGCGGCGTCCTTCCAGATCGCAGACGCTCTGGCGCAGGAGTGTGCTCAAAAAGATCATGTTGTCACCGCCTTTTCTTTCTCATAGGTATATATGCCAGATATATGCTGCAAAGTCTTTTCTAATGAGCCTTTTTATCTACTGTGGCAAGCCTGTAACTCATGCGAGTCTCGCGTGAAAAAGGTTAATATAGCGCGGGAATCTTTGCAGCATATATGACCAGGTTATCCACATTTCTGTGGGTACGTGGAAGAACTGATCGCCTCTTACACCGCTATTCTCTTTCAGAAGGGGACAGAGTACCGGCGTTCTCTTCAAGAGAAACGAGCACAACTGAAAAGCATAGAGTGTCTCAGAGGACAGTTTGTGGCGGGTCTCCATTGGAGAACACGAACGGGACTTGCTGGCAGGGAAAGGTTCTTTACTCGATTCCACATCAAGGGGCGATGTTTTTTGCTCATCGAGTAAACCAGGCGGTAAACAGGCCGATCCTTACTGGCTTCCATGATCGGACCAGGCGGATTAAGGCTGCAAGTTATGTCTTTCTGTATACCATACGGCGACTGAACTCGATGAGGTAAAGAACGTTTCCAGAAGCAGGCATGTACAATGCTTGTGCCTACTATGACTGGGGCCAGCGTCCATGACCCTCACCTCCTTTGCCCAAATCAGTTGCGGACACAACCAATAATGAGGACTTCTCATGACGAAGCACTTGACAACAATGTCTGGGTGGTCCTGGCAACTGTGGGTATCAAAACAAATTATCTCTATTTAAAGTATAGCATGGTTTGCAAGGCTTGAAAAGGGGCTAAATGCTTTAAGAGAAGGCGCAATGGACGAATTTGTCAGCTGCTGACAAATTCGTCCATTGCGCCTTCTCTTAAAGCGCTTCTATTTTAAGCAAAGCCTCACCTTTTTGTACTACTTCGCCATTTTTAGCTGCCAGGGCGACGACGCGACCGGCGATCTCGGATTGGATCTCATTGAAGACTTTCATTGCCTCAACCAGAGCTACAATCTGGCCAACGTGAACCATTTCACCGAGATTGACAAAGGGTGGAGAGGAGGGAGAAGGAGAAGCATAGTAGACTCCCGTCATGGGAGTTGCCACCGCCTGACTGCGATCCTCGCGTACTGGTGCTTGTTGTCGTGCGCCGCTGCCCGAAGCCCCCGAATGGGCAGTATTTACCTGCTGAAGGGGAACCATGACTGTATCGGGACTTCGCCGAATAATGATCTCAGTACCAGCTTCATACAACTCCAGTTCGCCGATGGTGCTACCGTCGATGGCTTTGATTAATTCCTCGACGCGTCTGATCCATGGCGTCTCATGCTCATATATATCCATCTTTCCTATCCTGCATATCGTTGAAAAATCAGGCAAGTATTATGCCCACCAAAACCCATAGAATTAGAGATAGCCACATCAACCTGAGCGCGACGAGCCTTGTTAGGGACATAGTCCAGGTCGCATTCGGGATCTGGATGATGCAGGTTAATGGTAGGAGGAATAATGCCTGTCTGAATGGTCATGATCGAAATCACAGCCTCAACTGCTCCGGCTGCTCCCAGCGTATGTCCGGTCATGGACTTGGTTGAACTGATAGCCACCTTAGAAGCATACTCTCCGAAGCATGTCTTAATGCCCTGAGTCTCGGTTCCATCGTTGTACTCAGTCGAAGTGCCATGGGCATTGACATAATCTACCTGATCGGGACGCAGACCGGCTTTTTGTAAAGCTCGTCTCATCGCGCGTACCAGTCCCTCACCACCGGGCGCAGGACTGGTAATATGGCTGGCATCACCGGTTGAGGCGTAGCCGACCAGTTCGGCCAGGATAATTGCTCCCCGAGCTTTTGCATGCTCTAACTCTTCCAGAATGAGCATTCCTGAACCTTCGCCCATGACAAAACCGTTACGTGTAGCGTCAAAGGGACGACTGGCACCCTGCGGATCGTCGTTGCGACGTGAAAGGGCCGTCATATTATCGAAGGCCGCCATGGCAATGGGTGTGACAGCTTTCTCTGCGCCCCCGGCAATCATAGCTATGGCATCGCCTCGTCTAATGGTTTCCCAGGCCTCACCAACGGTATTCCCGCTGGTCGCACAGGCGGAGACCGCTGCCCAGTTGGGACCGCGAGCACCGGTCAAAATTGAGACAATGCCAGGTGCACCATCGATAATCATCATACTAATGAAGAACGGACTGATACGAGCAGGCCCTTTCTCTGGATCATAAAGCACTTTAAACTGGTCGTGCAGTGTAGCCAGTCCGCCGATACCGCTGCCAATATAGACGCCAATGTCAGGCGCATTGTCGGGCGTGATTTGTAGACCCGACTGAGCCAGCGCTTGTTTCGTCGTCGCGATAGCCAACTGCTCAAAAGGATCGTTGCGGCGTGCCTCTTTGCGGTCCATATACAATGTTGGATCAAAGTTTTTGACCTCCGCGCCTATATGGACGCGGAACTTACTGGTATCGTAATTTTTGATGATGTCTACGCCGGATTTACCCTGAGTGAGGGCCTCCCAGTTCGTTGCCACATCGTTGCCCAGGGATGTAATCAATCCCATCCCAGTCACAACTACACGAGTCATGAAGTTACCTCCCGTAGGGGCCGACCATTATTGCTGGTCGCAATTTCAACGTACATACTTCTAGTATGCACACGCTCAGATACCTAATGCTTCCGCTTCATCTTGCAGGAAACGGGTATATGTATCTCCACGAATAAACCCTTCGTGTTGTAGCAGACGCTGGTGAAATGAAATAGTTGTTGCCAGTCCTTCGATCTGAAACTCTTCAAGTGCGCGTTGCATACGAGATATTGCAGCCTCTCGATTCTCTCCCCATACAATCAATTTAGCCAGTAAAGAATCATAGTGAGGTGGAACCTCGTAACCGGCGTAAAGATGACTATCGACACGCACGCCGGGTCCGCCGGGAGGCAGATATTTTTCAACAACACCTGTCTGAGGGCGAAAATCAGCTTGAGAGTCTTCTGCTGTAATACGGCACTCAATGGCGTGCCCACGAAATTCTATCCGGTCCTGGGTAAGTTGCAGTGGCTCGCCTGAGGCGATCCGAATCTGCTCTTTTACCAGATCGGTACTGGTTACTAACTCAGTCACGGGATGCTCAACTTGTAAACGGGTATTCATTTCCATAAAATAATAGTGATCTTGTTCATCTACGAGAAATTCGAGCGTGCCAGCATTGCGGTAGCCAACAGCGAGAACGGCGTTAATAGCTTTCTCGCCCATCTCGGCTCGTAAATCCGCGGACAGGTGCGGGCTGGGCGATTCTTCCAGTACTTTCTGGTTACGCCTCTGGCAAGAACAGTTACGTTCACCCAGATGGACCCCGTTCCCGTAGTTGTCCGCCAGGATCTGGATCTCGATATGGCGGGCGCGGGCCAGGTAACGCTCGAAATAGATGCCGTCGTCACGAAAAGCTTCACGTGCTTCATTCTGAGCAAGTGTAAAGAGATGCTCGAATTCATCTGGGCGCTGGACCAGGCGAATGCCACGTCCACCACCGCCCGCAGCAGCTTTGAGCATCAAGGGAAAACCAAGCCCTTTAGCTGCTTCAACCGCCGCCGAGAGGGTGCGCAGGACAGGTGTGCCGGGCAGCATGGGCAGATCAAGCTCGCGCATGGCTTTGCGTGCGGCAACTTTATCGCCCATTATTTGCATCGCGGCAGCAGGCGGACCAATAAAGGCAATGTGAGCATCAGCACAAATTTCAGCGAAACTGGTGTTCTCTGAAAGGAAGCCATAGCCGGGATGGATGGCATCCGAATTTGTAATCAAGGCAGCGCTGATAATATTTGGAATGTTCAGATAACTTTTGCTGCTTGCACCAGGGCCGACACAAATGTGTTCATTAGCCATAAGTACTGGCAATGAATCTCTGTCTGCCTCTGAATGAGCTATGACGCTTTTGATGCCCATTTCGCGACATGCCCGAATAATACGCAGCGCAATCTCACCACGATTGGCAATTAGGATCTTACGAAACATAGGATAATAGCCTCGTGCTTTATTCCCGATATGCTGGGGGAGCAGTCAGGTCATTATATCACGCTGGCTTGTCATGGGTCTAGCGGGTGAAACTTCTGTAACTTGCAGACGTACTACATTTTAAAGCAAGAATTAACCATAACTTTAAATGGATTGGTCAATGAGTACCATAGAATCGATATAGGGAGCAGGGCTTGGGCATACTGCGCAGGAAAAGTGATGCAGCACACCTTGCGGTGACTGAGCAAGTGCGAGCGGACCCAGACGAACTGGCGACGTTTTATCAGGAGAACTTGAACCAGATCTATCGATATGTCTATAGCAAGGTAGGCAATAGAGAAGAGGCTGAGGATCTAACGTCGCAGATATTTATAAAAGCAGTGCGCGGCGTGAATACAGAACGTGGCTTATTGAGTATGCAGAAGTGGCTCTTTCAGGTTGCCCGTACCACAATTGCCGACTATTGGCGCGTGCACTATCGTATTTCGGTGAGTTCTTTGGAGGCTCTGTTGGAGACTGGTTGGGAGGGCCCAAGCGAGACTGAGGAGTTTGCTACCATCAGAAACAATCCTGATGAGCGTGTACAGTATCTCTTACACGCTTTGCCGGAGCGTTACGCTGAAGTATTGACGTGCCGGTTTTTATTGAACTTCACTATTCGTGAGACTGCTGAGAAGATGGGTTTGACAGAGGCAAATGTAAAAGTATTACAGTTTCGTGCCTTAAAACGAGCTGCTGAACTTGAAGAATCGGTCCAGAAGACCAGGTAGGAGAACCTCAAAAGATGTCAGGCGATGACCAGGAACGCTTTAAAGATTATCTGGAACTGGAACTGTTTATTAGCGAACTCCAGGCTGGACACACGGTGCATCCCCCACATGAGATGACGCCGGAACAGGCACGCATCTATCGGATGGCGATGCTGTTTCATACGGCCACTCCTGAGGTCAGCAACCCTAACCCGGAATTTGCCGCGCAATTGCAGAGGCGACTGGAGAAAGAACTTCAGGCAGTTCAGCAGAAACCACATACACTCCCAAAGAAGCGTGTCTCGCGACGTAAACTGTTAGCCGGTGGAGCTATAGCCGCCTCTGTCGCTGTTGGTATGGGCGTTGAACATGCTCTCGATCATGGAGATACAGCCAGTAGCTCTACGACTTCAACAAGTCCTACAACTTCAACAAATCCTGCGATCTCAACAAGTCCTACCGGTTCATCACCTACTTCCTGGTTTTTTGTGACTACAGTTGCTGAATTGGGTAGTCAGGCGGTACAATTTAAAACAAATAGCCTGATTGGCTATGTGCTTCGCAATGGCAGTATGGATAATAATATTCCCAAACCTGGGCAGATTGTCGCGCTTTCTGCGGCCTGTACCCATATGGGTTGTATTGTGCAGTGGACCAATGCGGACCGCAAATTTCACTGTCCCTGCCATGGCGGAGCTTTTACAGCGACCGGGGGACCAGACGGAAAGTTATCGCCCTATCTCACTCCTCTGGCTGCTCTGGATGTGAAGGTGGAGAATGGGCAGATCTATGTGCGAGTACCTGCGAGTATCTAATGAAACGACGGTTATTGATCATTGCCCTGGGTGTGGCCTTTCTTATTGCGATTACTTCGCTAGGAACTTTTGTCACTAGCTATATCCCTCAGCGCGATACTCCCCAGATTCAGACAGTTCAGGCCGGAATGTATAGCGTGGAACTGCGCATAGATCCTAATCCTCCATCTATTGAGAGAATGACCCGGCTCTCTATTCAGGTTCTCCAGACATCTTCACATCAACCGCTTAATGAGGCACATCTTGTCATCGATGGGACAATGGTAAGTATGGACATGGGTGCGGTTGAAGTTGTGGCTAAGGGACTGGGCCAGGGAAATTATGTGGCTCAGATGCCTTTTAGCATGAGCGGCCTTTGGCAGCTCCAACTTCTTGTATCCGCTCCGGGTCAGCCTGTAGTGAATGCGGCTTTTTCAGTTCAGACGCAGTGATCTGATTGCACGCACTATTCTGTTGTTGTTTGCAGAGACAATTGGAGAGATTATGCGATATCTATTCCACAGAGCAAACCTGCTTCTCCTGGCTTTGCTCTGTTTGTTCATCATAGCTGCCTGCGGGGACCAGACCCCCGTACAGGTGCGAAAAACTCCTACTCCTCTGTCCACTCCCTCTGTGGCAACAACGGACAGGGGTCAACAAGTGCTGACACAGATGGCACAATTGCTCAATTCGGCTCGTACATTGCATGGCGTTTTTCGTACAACTATCAGCGGATCGGTGGCTTCTGGCGATCTGGTGAGTGAGGTGTGGAATGCTGCACCTGGTAAGAGCCGCACCCTGGTTCAGCAATCGACGATAAGCCAGTATGTCAGCGGATCTCTGGTTGTCAGTAATGGTAAGCAGATCTGGCAGTATGATCCCTCTCTTAAGGTTGTGTATACCGGCTCGGTCAGCAGTTCCGCTGCTGGTTCGAATCCTCTTCTGCCTGGCAAGGGTAGTAATAGCAATAGCCAGCAGGCGATCCTGGGTTTGCTCCAGAGCATCTTTGGACAGAGTAACGCAACCCTCCTCTCTTCTAACCAGACTGTTGCGGGTCAGCCCATTTACCTTCTGCACATCTCGCCCAATGCTCAGCAGCAAAGTAGCTCAGGTGTCACTTTTAGCTACGATGGAACAGTTTCAGTGAACCAGCAGACGCATCTACCTGTCGCTCTGGACCTGAATATCCAGGGACTTGGGCGCGTCCAAATGACAATCCCAACGCTGACCCTGAATCAGCCTTTAGCTGCCAGTCTGTTTACCTTCACTCCTCCACCTGGTATAAAAGTCCTGCCTCTTGCGGCTGCTAATCCGCCAACGAGCGGTGGCTCACTGACCCTTCAACAGGCTGAGCAGCAGGCAGGCTATCATTTGCTGAGTATTCCCTCTTCACAAACGGCCTACCAGCTCAAAAGTCTTGATGCACTGGGTGCGCCTGGAAACCAGATTTATACATTTACTTATGTCGTCAATGGACAGACTGTGACACTCGCTCAGGGCAAGCCACTGGCAAACTTGCCTGTAAGCGGACAAAGCGTCAGCGTGCGCGGCACAACGGCTCATGTGTTAACAAGCGGAAACAGTACGACACTCTCATGGACGGAGAAGGGGGTAGGGCTTCAGCTTACCAGCCAGTTGATTGAGGAGCAACTGGCAAAAATTGCCACTCTCTTGACATAAGCGAGAAAAGAGATATGAGTCGTCCCTCATTTTACAAAAATGAGCAAACGCTCTTGCTGGCGGCGCAGCCGCCAGCATTTCAGGGAGAAATGGATGAGTTTGCACGCAGCTTCGCTGGTGCAAACTCATCCATTTCTCCCTTTTATAGGGGAGGGGCGGCTTTCTTACAAGTAGAGGTTTCTTCGCGCTTTTCCCTCTGTCGCCAGAGGCGACAGAGGACACCAGTTGCTCTTGTTTACATGGAGTGGGGTGGCCTGCCAGGCGACGCAGCAGATCGGCAAGAAACCTCTACGTGTAAGGGGGCGGCTTTGCAAGCCGCAGACAAGCCACGATGTGGCATATTTTACAGGCACGGAGTGAAGGTTTTTACTGCATAATGGTCCCAGATTTGCTACATTTAAAAATGAAAAGGTTATAAAAGAAAAAAGCAAGAAACATTTTTAGCATAGTCATATGGACAAGGAAGACTCTAAAATATGTATAATCCGTATAATCAGCCCGGCCCCTATAACCAATACAACCGATCAGGCTCTTTTGTCCTACCACGGGGTTGTTCGCTGCTCCTTGGCGCTTTTTTCCTGCTTCTCTGTGGAGGATTGCTTCTCATTCTGCATTTTTAAGCGCACCCTGTAATCCCCGATTTCTCGCGCGAAACCATCACACTTGAAACTTTCAAACCAGCGCTCATCGCTCTTGGAGCCTGTCTGGCGGGTCTATTTAGCTTTCTGCTCATCATTGGCTTGCACGGTCGCCTATTTCTTCGCAAACTGATTAGCACCGTATTCACCATAGCCATTGTGATAACCATTAT
>DAOTTL010000359.1:0-9770 GCA_034438135.1 Ktedonobacteraceae bacterium
GATGAGTTTGTCAGCAGCTTCGCTGCTGACAAACTCATCCATCTCTCCTTCTGAAGGAGGAGAAGCGGCTTTGCAAGCCGCTGAAAAATCAGGTATGAGAAGGTAGCGAGACGGCTTCCTGGGAGGCAGCAGGCTGCAAAATCATGCGCATGCCATACTTAGGACGTATGGTCACACGAGGCTGGAGCACAACCGGGAAGCCGGGCACGAGCTGTGGCTCATAACGTTGCAGAATAGTTGCTACAAGCAGACGGGCCTCCATTTGAGCAAATGGCATGCCGATACACATGCGTGGTCCAGCGCCAAAGGGGAAGTAGGCTCCCTGGGGAATCTTCTGCTGCTCATCATCCAGCCAGCGTTCAGGTCGAAAGGTCTCGGGATCACCCCAGAGTTCAGGTAAGTGATGCAGTACCCATTGGTTGATCATCACAATGGTACCCGCCGGGAAGTGATACCCATCCATATCGAAAGCCTCAATGGCGCGGCGACCCTGTGTCCAGGCGGGCGGATAGAAGCGCCAGGACTCATCGAGTACAGCGGCCAGGTAGGGCAGATTTGCCAGATCCTCGACCGTAGGAGTACGGTCAGCGAGCACTGTATGCAATTCTTGCCGAAGTTTGCTCATAACCTCCGGATTACGTGCCAGCAGACAGAAGGTCCAGCTTAGCGTATTCTGAGCCGTCTCATGACCCGCTGCGACAAAGGTCAATACCTGATCGTGGATCTGCTGGTCGGTCAGGGCATCGCCTTCCAGGAGCATGGAGAGGACGTCGCCAAAGTCCTGCTTTTGCCTGCGCCGTTCCGCGATCAGATCGTAGACAAAGGTATCGATGATAGCCTTGCCTTGCAAACGCTTCTGCTGCCGACGATTCCAGGGTAAGCGGCTCAGGCGTCCAAGGAAGCGTGGACCATTCTCAATGACATCGTTGAAAGCCTCACCGAGCATCCTGGTCGTTTCCAGAACATCGACGTTAAAGAGCGTTTTGGTGATAATCCGTAAGGTCAAGATCTGCATGGCGCGGGCAATATCGATCTCGCTACCCGGCTGCCAGGTATCCAGCATCTCCTCAGTGAAACGCACCATCACGTCGGCGTAACCCTCGACGCGTTTGCGGTGAAAGGCTGGCTGAACCAGCCGACGCTGTTGACGGTGAAAATCGCCATCACTGGTCAGCAGACCGTCTCCGAGCAGGTATTTCAAGTTGTTGCCATTGCGCACGTTGGGTTTGATAAAGTTACGTGGGTGCTCAATCAATACATAACGCACATGCTCCGGTCGAAACCCAAAAACAATTGGCGTTTTACCTAGCCAGACCGTGGCGATGCGTCCGTAGCGTCTCTCAGTCTCACGCACAAAAGTTAACGGGTCGCGCTGAAAGCTGGGTGCATTGCCTACAAGCGGTAGAGGGCGCGGTCCCGGTGGAAGTGTTTTTACATCTCTTTTCATGAGAGTTCAATCCTTATGGCCAGCAAGAAAATGCTCTATAAACGCTTTATAAAAACGATATAAATGTATGAAAAACCCGATGACCTAAACGTCTCCACTACTGTTGACCCTCTTCATTGGAAGCAAAGAGCTTCTCTGGCAGACCATGGCGCAAGAATAAGAGCACCTGCTCGGTGATGATCTCTGGTCCTACTTCTTCGCTCTCAAACCACCAGAAGATACCCTGAGTAATCATGCCTGCCATCATACGAGCCAGAACCACCAGATCGTATTGCTCCAGCAGTTCCATAACCTGAGGCTGCTCTAGCACCTTCATGAGTACATCCACTAGCTCAGACTGAGCACGGAACACTCTTGCTCCCTGTCCCCTTGCAGTTAACGCGCTCTGAAAGAGTGCCCGGTTGGCGTAGGCATGCTTGAAAACTGTTGTTACAACCTGTGGAACACTTATACTGCTGACCCCATATAGATCAGCCGCGATCTTTCCCTGCATTTCGCGGAACCCCTCATCCAGCATTGTTGAGAAGGCTTCTTCTTTATCGCGAAAGTAGAGATAGAAGGTGCCAACGCCAACATCGGCCAGTTCGGTGATCTCGGCGATGCTGGCATCGTAAAAGCCGCGCTCCGCGAAGACTTTACGCGCTGCCGCTAAAAGATCCGCTCGCGTTTTCGCTCGCTTCCGCACACTGCGCTTCTGTTCTTTACTATTTGAATCATCACTCATAAATGAATGATAATTCAAAAATGAACCAAAGTCAAGTGAGAGGGAAAAAGGCGTTAAAACACGACTTGCAGAGGTGTGATATAATAGCATCCGAACACTCGTTCTTATTTTGATGAGTATTGCTCTGTCACACGTGACTTGACAGGTAAGAAAAGCGAGAGTGCAAAGGGCAGCAGCCCTTTGCCTGGGGTTCGGGGCTGTGCCCCGCCCGATTCTCTCCTCTTTCCATGGTGGGAGGGGACGTGTCAAACTTCGTTTGATAGAGCAGTATAGTGTCTTCAGGAGAATAAAAACCATGTCTATTCGCCAACTCGCACCAGATGTTGCCGCGAAAATTGCTGCTGGGGAGGTTGTAGAACGCCCGGCCTCGGTGGTGAAAGAGTTGATCGAAAATAGTATTGATGCTGGCGCAACCAGTATTCGCGTGGATCTGGTGAACGGTGGACTACAATTGATCCGTGTGACGGATAATGGTTCAGGCATTGCCAGTGAGGAATTGATGCTAGCTCTGTCCAGGCATGCAACGAGCAAAGTGACGTTGATTGATGATCTGGAACATATTTCTTCGTTGGGCTTTCGAGGCGAGGCGCTGGCGAGTATTGCGGCGGTGGCTGATGTGACCTTAGCCAGTCGTCATAAAGATGCCTCCCAGGGGGCGCAGATCCATGCCCTGAACGGTGAGCTTTCGAGCGTGACCACGGCAGCATCACCGGAAGGAACTACGCTAACGGTGCGCAATCTCTTCAGTGCTGTTCCAGCCCGTCTGAAGTTTCTTAAGAGTCGCAATACTGAGATTAATCATTGTCTGCACCTGCTGGAACAGTATGCGCTGGCCTATCCAGGGATTCGTTTCAGTGTTTCTAGCGAGAGTCGGCAGATCTTTGCGACGCCCGGCGATGATCATTTGACCAGTGCGCTGGTTGAGATCTATGGGTTGAAGATTACGGAGCAGATGGTTGAGATCAGTAGTCTGGACGGCAACGATGACGATCCTGAACGTCCAATTGTGACTGGTTATACGAGTCTGCCATCCTGCTATAAGAGTACACGCCAGCATATGTCGTTCTTTGTGAATCGGCGCTGGGTGCTCAGTCGCGTTCTGAACTATGCGGTTGAGGAGGCGTATCATTCGCTGCTTCTGCCGGGTCGTCATCCAATTACGGTTGTCAATATTGCGGTTGATCCTACCCAGATTGATGTGAATGTTCATCCAGCTAAGACTGAGATTCGTTTTTTGAAAGAGCGCCGCGTCTACGCGGCTGTTTTACGCGCTGTGCGCAATGCGGTGCTGGCCGAGGCGACCTCCGCGAACTGGAGCGGACATGATGCGTCAAGCGAACTAACAGAGATCCCTGAATCTGCTCCAACTGCATCTGAGGTTGTTGAGCTGCAAGAGGAATCGATAGATGCTGATGCGCTGCCACAGGATAGTCCCTGGCTGACGGTAACTGAGGAGGAGAGTGGGAGCAAACCACGCTCGCTCTCGCGTCTCTGGCAGAGTCATGTCAATCCCAGGGACCACACGAAGTCTTCTGATCGTTCCGAGGATTCTTTTTTGCCTGCGCTGGAAGATGAACCGGATTTTGAGTTCCCCTTTACTCCTGACAAAACGCTGCTATCCACTAAACAAGCTGCTTCCTCTCCCAAAACTGTCTCGGACGATCTTGCTATTAAACGATCCACCGCTTCTTCGCAGTCCCTTCGAGACGATGTGTCTGCTGAGCAGATTGCTCCCTCTGCTCAGTCTGTTCGGAACAATGTATCTGCTGAGCAAATTGCTCCCTCTTCGCGGTCTGTTCGGAACAATGTGCCTATTGAGCAGAGTATGCCAGAGAGTGATGTGGATCTGTCGCATCTGGCAGATCTCTTTCCAGCACGAGGTTCAGAGAATTCAGCCTCTCTTACACCAATTGAGGCTGGTCTGCCACAACAGGGAGATGTCTCCAAAGGACAGGGACGGTTGCCCTCTCTGCGAGTGATCGGTCAACTGGCTCAGAGTTATATTGTGACGGAGGGACAGGAGGGTCTCTATCTGATCGATCAGCACGCGGCCCATGAACGCATTCTGATGGAGAAGATGGTGGCGGCTTTGCAGGCACGGGACTCGCTTTCGCAGCTTTTGCTGACGCCGATGACTCTGGAACTGGCTCCCGCCGAACTGGGGGCGATTGAGGATCATCTCACCCACCTGGAGCATATCGGCTTTCAGTTAGATTTTCAGGAAACTTCAGTGGTGGTGAACGCGGTTCCCCAGGTGCTGGTCAAACAGATGAATACGCGTTCGCTTGCAGAGCTACTGACCGAGTTGACTGCGCCTGAGAGTTTGGGACATTCCGAGACCTGGGAGGAGCACGCTCTGGCCAATGTGGCCTGTAAAGCTGCGATCAAGGCCAACTACTTCCTGACGGTCAGTGAGATGCGCGAGATGCTCAGTCAGTTAGCGCAGACAAAGGCTCCTTATAGTTGCTGCCATGGCCGACCAACGACGGTGCGCTTTAGCCTTGGAGTTCTGGAACGCGAATTCGGGAGGCGCTAGTGCTCGTTGATGTTCTTACCTCAGCCGCCAGTTGGAGTTCCGAGCCTCTGCTCACCTACCGGGTTCCGTTAGAGCTGGAGGCTGAGCTGCTAGCGGGTCAATTGGTGGCAGTTCCCTATGGAGAGCGCCTGGTCGAGGGTCTGATCTGGCAATTTACGGAGGCGTACAATGCCGATGAGGAGCTACAGACGATCTCGACGCTCCTGGACCCTCTGCCTGCGCTTCTGCCTCATCAGCGGGAGCTGGCTCAATGGATTGCCTCTTACTATAATACGCCCCTGGCCCAGGTGGCTTTGATGATGTTGCCTCCCGGACTGATGCAGCGCTCGAAGATGGTTATCCAGCTTATTGATGCTGAATCGGCCAATGAAATGGCCGAACGGGCCAGTGCTAATGGTCAGTTTACGCGTTTGCGTGCCCTGATTGGTCTGCTCCTGGCTGAGGGAACGCTGGATATTGAGCGTCTGAAGGAGATGGTGGGTCCAAAAAAGGCCCGCGAACTGCTCAAAGAGGCGCAGGAGAGCGGTCTGATCGAGCGTGAGGCGCAGTTGCACGAGCCTAAAGCCCATGCCCGTCGCAAGCGAGTGGTGCGTTTACAGATGCAACGTGCGGAACTGGCACGCTGGCGTCAGCAGGCGGAAGCTCGTCTACAGGAAAGCCTGCCGGAAGCTGCTGCACCCCTTCAGAGCATTGAGAGTTTGTCCCGGCGACCCCGTCAGAAAAAGGCTGTGCTCGATCCATGGGTTCAGCCTGGTGCGAATGCTACGCTTGATCTGACGCCCCAGAATAAGGCTGGCTTGCTCGCACAGCGTCAATTGGCTGCGCTTGAACTCCTTGAGCACGACCGACTCAGTGCTGCTACCGGTTCGTACTGGACTCCCCATATGCTCTGCAAGGCGAGCGGTCTGACTGCGGCCCAGTTGCAATATCTGGTACGCGATGGTCTGATTACGGTCGAAGAGGTGGGGACGCAGCGTGATCCCTTGCTGGGACGTATCATTGCACCCACGCAGCCCTTGCCGCTAACCAGTGGCCAGCAGGCGGCTCTGGATCAGATTATGGCCAGTGACCGTCCAGTTTTGCTGTACGGCGTGACGGGTAGCGGTAAAACGGAGGTCTACTTGCAGGCGTTGGAGGCGGTGATTGCCAATGGTGGACGTGGGATTGTGCTGGTACCTGAGATCGCGCTGACCGCTCAGGCTATTCAACGGTTCGCGGGCCGTTTTCCTGGTCGGGTGGCGATTATGCACGGTTCGCTGAGCATGGGAGAGCGCTATGATGAGTGGCGACGGATACGCGAGGGACGAATTGATGTTGTGATTGGTTCGCGTACTGCTCTCTTTGCTCCTGTACCTGACCTGGCGATGGTCATTCTGGATGAGGAGCATGAGCCTGCCTATAAACAGGGCGAACGTGCCCCGACCTATCACGCCCGCATGGCTGCTCTGGCACTGTGCGATATGCTACAGATACCGCTGGTCCTCGGCAGTGCGACCCCCTCGGTTGAGACCTACTTTCACGCTGAGAGTGGGGAGTATCAGTTGGTAGAGTTGTCTCAACGCATTGGCGCGACCCTCCCGCCGGTTGAGATCGTGGATCTACGCAATGAGTTGCACGCTGGAAACACGAGCATTCTCAGTCGGCGTCTGCATACGGCCCTGACCGAAGTGTTGACGAAAAAGCAGCAAGCGATCCTCTATCTGAACAGACGTGGAGCCGCCAGTTGTGTGCTCTGTCGGGAATGTGGGTATGTGGCGATGTGTGAGCAGTGCGATATTCCCCTGACCTACCATGCAACCGAACGCGTGTTGCTCTGTCACTACTGTAACAGTCAGCATAAGCCGCTGCACGCCTGTCCCCAATGTCATGGTCTGAGTATCCGCTATTTTGGACTGGGTACCGAGAAGGTTGAGCAGACGATTGCACAGACGTTTCCTGGTGCGCGTCTTCTGCGCTGGGATCGGGATACGGCCAAGAACCGTCGCGCCCATGAGCAACTGCTGGACCGTTTTGCCAATCGTGAGGCTGATATCCTGGTGGGAACGCAGATGATTGCCAAGGGACTGGATATTCCGGGCGTGACACTCGTGGGGGTGATCTCTGCGGACATTGCCCTGATGCTGCCGGACTTCTCGGCCTCCGAACGGGCGTTTAGTCTGCTCACCCAGGTCGCGGGTCGAGCCGGACGTGGAGCTGAGGCGGGTCAGGTGATCATCCAGACCTTTAACCCACAGCATTTCTGCATTGACGCAGCTTCACGCCATAGTTACGATGAGTTTTACACGGCGGAGATAGAGGCGCGTCGTCGCTACGGATATCCACCGTTTCGCCAGTTTGTCAAATTCACCTACGGCCATGAGAATCGCCATCGTGCCCAGAACGAGGCCCTGCTCTTACGCGAAAAACTTGACCGCTGGATTGAGAAACTTGGACTGGCAGAGGTCGATATCGTTGGACCCGCCCCGGCGGTTATGGAACGTCTCCAGGGCAAGTACCGCTGGCAGATGATCCTGCGCGGTCACAACCTGCAACAACTCCTGCGAGCCATCTCCGCTCCAGGCTGGCAGATTGATATCGATCCGGTAAGTATTATGTAGTGAAAGAGCCTATAGCTCGTCTGGGGCTTCATCAGTAAAAGCCACCTCATAAAGATGAGGTTCGACCGTTGACAACTGGTCCGCAGCTTTGAGATGAGGGAGAACCTCAGGGTTTGCCAGCATAGCCTCAAGGTCGGCCTGACTCCTCCATTGAGCATAGTTAACCACACGGGTTCCATCCAGGCTCTTATGGATATGGGCTGAAATGAAACCGGGCTGCTTATTTATCTGCACTTCAGTTGCCTCCACGAGTAGATCGACGAGCGCCTGCTGCTTCTCTGGTGCAACGGTGAAAACGTTGATCAAGGTAGCGATCTTCTTCCCCTGTTTAATCTGAGTTATCTATTTTTTCTTCCTTCTCTCTTACTCAATGAATGAGCTGACATTCCTGCTCTTACAAAAACGCTAATGTTTTTTTCAGTCTCTGCTACAGTATTAACACACTGATAGTATATCAGCATACCTGATTTTCGTGACTCCCCTACTTCTCCCCTTGACATTCTCCTTCGCGCCACTTACAATGTAACCAGACAGTTACGTAACTAAATAGTTACAATCTAAACAAAGAGGAAGAGCATGGCAGAACCTGAGAAGAGACGAGGAGAGATCACCCGCGAGGCGATTCTCGTAGCGGCGGAGGTCAACTTTGCGGATCACGGTTTCGATGGAGCACGTATTGATGCCATTGCCGAAACTTCTGGCTACAACAAAACCCTCATCTTTCGTTACTTTGGGGATAAGCAGGGTCTCTATATCGAAGTGCTCAAACGGGCTGACAGGGAAGTAGACGCTCTCCTGGCGCGAGTATTCGCCCCTTTACTGGAGGATGAAGATGCCGTTATTGATGCGCATCGCTTCAGAACCTTTCTTGTAACGATGATTCAAACGCTGTTTGATTATCTGATCGAACATCCGCGCCTTGTGCGGATGTTGAGTTGGGAAATGGCCGAAGGCTGGCAGACGGTCAATCAGATCGCCTCACAATTTCCGCCTGAAACGGTTGAACAGTTCGAGATGCTCTTTCACAGGGCACGGAACGCCGGATTGCTCCGATCTGGCTTTGTTCCGGTGCTCCAGTTGGCGACAGTCACACAGATGTGCGTGACCTATCTCGCCTCTCTTCCACTGTATCAGGCCTTACTGCCAAAGGAAGATATCTCCTCTGTTGAAAGCCTGGTACGCGCACGAGAACATATTGTGAACGTTGTAGTGACCGGGATGATGTTCAATCCCGCAGAGACGAAACCTGAGAAAGGATTTTGAACCGATGACACAGATCACTTTAAGCGAAGTATTCTCGCATAGACACCATCCATATCCATTCTATGCACAATTGCGTGAGCAGGCACCGCTGGCTCGTTTCGCCTGGGGTGGAGGGGAAATGTGGCTGGCAACATCCTATGAGGATGCGATTACCATTTTGAAAGATCCACGTTTCGTTCTGGACAGGCAGAATATCGAGCCGATGGCAGGTGAGCAGCGTTCCACAAACGAGAATGCATCCCGCTACATGCCCCTCGCCTGGAGCAGACATCTACTCAACACAGACCCGCCCGATCATACACGCCTGCGTACACTGGTTTCAAAAGCTTTCACTCCGCTCATGATCGAGCAGTTGCGTCCGCGCATTCAACAACTTACGAACGAACTGCTTGATGCGGTTCAGGATCGGGGAGAGATGGATCTTGTCGCGGCTATTGCTGTTCCCCTGCCTATCAGCGTCATTTGCGAAATGCTAGGCATTCCCGCGAAGGATCGCGAACCCTTCCGCGCCTGGACCCAGACCATCGTCCAGAGTCAGGGAGCTGCGGTAGGACAGGAGGCTGCGGGCATGGCAGCCGAGCAGGCTTTTATCACCTACATCAAAAATCTACTCGTCCAGAAGCGTGTAGATGCAGACAACGGGCTGACCAGTGAATTAGTACGAGTTGAGGAGAGGGGAGACGTGCTTTCCGAGAATGAACTCATTTCGATGATCTTTCTGCTCATTACTGCCGGTCACGAGACGACGGTGAACCTGATTGCCAACGGGATGTTAGCATTATTAGAGCATCCTGAACAGATGAGTCTGCTACGTGGTGATCCAACGCTGCTTCCTGCGGCCATTGAAGAACTGCTGCGCTATACCTCTCCGGTGACGCTTTCCGCGCCACGCTGGGCGAGTGAGGATGTCACGCTGCACGGTCAGGAGATTCATAGAGGTGAGATGGTGAGGTGTGCCCTGCTCGCAGCCAATACCGATGAGCAGCAATTCCCTGACCCTGAAGGACTCGACATTTTACGTCAGGAGAATCGCCAACTGGCCTTTGGTAAAGGGGTTCATTTCTGTCTGGGAGCTCCCCTGGCACGTTTGGAGGGACAGATTGCCATCGGCACCTTGCTGAGTCGTCTGCCTCATCTACGACTGGCTCACGATCCTGAGCAACTGGTCTGGAAAGAGGGTGGCTCACTGCGCAACCTCGTCGC
>DAOTTL010000360.1:0-4911 GCA_034438135.1 Ktedonobacteraceae bacterium
TCCAGCATCAACGACTTCATCCAAACGTACGCCGCCTACTTCGGGCATATCCAATGCACGTAACGCCAGCTCAACCGCAGCCATTTCACCCTGGAACTCTTCATCATCAATATAGCCCTCGCGATGCTGTTTCAGGACGCGCGTTTTCTTGAGTTTCAGGCGTTCCTTCTCTTTCTCGGCGTTCTCTGTCATGATCCCTTGTTGCTGTGCTTCCTCAAGCATGGCGGTACGCACCAGTTCTCGCCAGTTGGAGGGTAAAGCCAGACTTTGCAGAAGTTTCCCAACCTGTTGCGTGGCGAAATCGGCGCGAATGGTAAAATTACCACCACTGCCACAGTTGAGTCTGCGCGACTTGGCGGTATCACGATAGTAAAGATGACCGGTAACGGCATGACCCTGACTTCGCAAAGGCAGACCGCAATGAATGCAGGAAATGTAGCCACCTAACTCATAGACGTTCCGACTACTCTCAGGCCGTTTCGCTGCATGATGCATCGACTGGGTGATCGCTCGGATCTGTTGCCACTCGTCATAGGTAAAAGTCGCTGGATGTAACCCTCTATGTCGCTGCTCATGGTACTTGACGATCCCTCGATTATCCTCGGGAGCGAAGGCAGCGTAGAACTCATTGCGGAGGATCGCGGTGATGGTGTCAGTCGTAAAAAGTCGTGCGCCAAAGCGCTTACTGCCAGTACGATAGCCTGCGGCATTCACCTGCTCGGCAATCTCATCCGCCGAAAATCGTTTTAAACGGAGTTCGCCGATCATGCGCAAGCCAGGATGCTCGTCAGGATCGAACTCAGGAGCCGATTTGGGACCTGTAGAGCGATAGCCGAACGGAATATCTCCGTTGTACAGCCCTTGAGCTGCCCGCTCCCCCTTGCCCTTACTGGTGTGCTTGGCGAGCATGTCAGAGAAGTAAGCGGCGAAGGCTGCGAGAATGGTGAGTTGGAGCATGCCCTCAGGAGTGGAGTAGTCAATATGTTCAGATAAAGAGATAAATGGTGTTCGGCTCTGGGAAAGGATGCGGAAACTCTGGAGCGTGACCATGACGTTACGGGACCAGCGATCCAATGTATGAACCATGACCATCTGTACGCGACCAGCCTGGATATCATCGAGCAGTTTTTTGAAGGCGGGGCGCTGAGCAATCTGTTCTCCCCTTGCACTCCGCTCGTCATCTTCGTAAAAGATGGGAGCAGGCAAGCCACGTGAGCTATATCCGTCGCTGATCGTGCGTTTTTGAGCGTCCATGCTAAAGTTCTCTTTCTGCATTTCACTGGATCGGCGAACATAGCCTGCTGTTACCATGCTTGAAGGGTCTCTGTATGAGCGTTGTGGAAACATAACTCCTCCTAATATATATGCCAATAAGGATCTCTCAGATCTTCAGTGCTTTCCTTTTCGTTGCTGGTTGGCTTTCCCGACCAGCAGATTTATTCCATATACCGGAGATCTCAGGTTTACGCTGTGCTTTTCTCAATTGACAGGCCAGATCATGTAATGGCATAGTATCAATAGACCTTTTGCCTGTCCTGGCGGTTTCGGTGGCACAATAAACCATCCGCTGCCTCTGTTAAAGCAACAGGAACATGATGGGCGATCTTTCAATGCCAGTGAGTACTGTGTAGCCTGGAAAACTTCTAGTACTCATCTGTTGTAGAAAAGGTTATCATTAGAGACGCCTGGATATCTGGGCGTCTCCTTGTATCACCCCCTTTAGGGATTTTGCCTGGTCTAATCAGCAAATACAAGCCTAGTCAGATCAGTATATCGAATGGGCTGCTGTCCACGTCGCTGCAATTCTGCACTGATTGCACTTGCAATCTTTCCAGCAGTCGCACGATAGATTGGCTCTCCATCAATCGCCCGTTTCAGCGTATTCATATCGATATTTGCCTCGCTTGCGAGTTTGCTTTTTGACCATCCAAAGTCAATACGATAGTCTTCAATGGTCATACCTGCACCTCAAAATAAAACCTCTCAACAATAATGCCATAAAAGTTTCTGAAAGTCAATGAAAGATATTGAATTATCAAGCATACATGTGAAACTACATATAAGTTTGTGATCTATGAAAAATGTTCCGGCAAATTTTCTGTATCGATTGTTCAGCTTATTTAGTAACTGTGTTGGGTTTCACTTAGTCTCTAGCCATTTCTACCTACAATTCACCCTACTCTTCTTCATTATGCTATACTAATCGATATTCATGACTTTTTCGTGGGATAGTTAGGAAGTGCGGCACATAGCGATGGAGCCTCTGGAAATTAAATTAAAGACAATTACACCTCTCTGGACAGGTGGTGCAGATCGGCAAGCAGACCAGCTACATGTGACAGGGATTATGGGTAGTCTGCGCTGGTGGTACGAAGTGCTAGTACGAGGTTTAGGTGGGTGGGCCTGTGATCCTAGCAAACATGGTTGCCAGTATGATTCAAAAGAACCTCACTCTGGTCTATGCGATGTATGCAAAGTATTTGGTGCAACGGGATGGTCAAGAAGATTTCGGCTAATCATCAATGACGAAGCACAGCTTCGGCCAAATCTTTCATATGGCCAGGCATTCACAGCGTCTCGAAACTATATAAACCGTTTTGGCAAGACGATAACGCCTAAGTGGTATCTTAACGGCCCTCCTTTATCTGGTCATGTGGATATCCAGATCATTGCGACAGATAAACAATTTCCAGTGGAAGTTATAGCTGGTCTGCTTCAGTTTTTGGCAGATTGGGCAAGTATTGGTGCAAAACCTCAAATGGGCTTAGGTGTCGTCGCTGTTACTCCTCCTCAGAAAGCACAGCATCTCACTACCTACCTGGCGAACCATCTTACACCAGTGCCAGTGGACAATAGAGTACCTTCATTAAGGCATATGTTTTTTGGAGGTATAAGCGCAGAGAAGAGATTCCCTCCAAATGAGACTTTCAATCTTAAATATGATTTGCGCCGTTTGTTCCATAACGATCGAGACCTACGCCATTACGTCATGGGGACAGTTAAGAATGAGCGTCAAGGTACAAAGATTATGATTACAAATCCTTATAACGATAACACCTCTCTAAGGGTTTGGGGATGGATACCAGAAGAAGTCAACAAATTCGGAACGTCTTGTGAACACGTAATCGATCCAATACATTCACATTTGAGAACACATTATACCGTTAACTACTGGCGCGAGTTTAATTCTGTGCGAGACACAACACGAATACAATACACTAATCCGCAGGAGTTTTTGGAGAGTTTTATGAAAGGTCTCAAGTGATGCGCGATTATATAACCTATGAGATACAAAAAACACTCTCTTCAATAGATGAATTACAAGCGTCAGAACAAATTGAGGCGGCAAGTAGAGGAGGAGAAAAGAAAGAGGCAGAAAGCGTTACAAAACAGAAACGTCTGGTAATTCTCAAAAGATCTCATTCACCCTCGGCTGTCTACCAATTTCTGGCAGCTACCAAAGAACCTAAAGCAACTGCAACTGCCTTTCGCACGGAATGGCAAAAAAACAACGAGCGAGTTTCGCACTCAAGAGATGCGGTAATAGACTATTATAAAAAGTTTATTGAAACTCCTACGATTGATCTGATTGGGCTGCCTACAGGCTCTTTTGTCATGCAATTCACATTCACTCTAGCTCAACCTTATATCTCCCACGATGAGCAAGATTTCTACATTATTGATAATCCCATACGCAAAGATAAAATTTCAGGACTCCCTTATGTGGCATCAACATCCTGGAAAGGCAGCCTACGTGCAGCACTTTGGCAACTAGGATTTTCTTCTCAGGACGAAGCCATTGATCGACTCTTTGGCAATGAGAAAGGCGAGGAAAAGCAAGAAAACCTTCACGCTGGGCGTTTGTATTTCTTCCCTACCTTCTTTATGCAAAAAAGTCTGGAAATCATCAATCCGCATGATCGGGAGCGGCGTATCGGTAAAAATCCGATTCTCTTCGAGAGTGTTCCTGGTGGTGCAACAGGAAGTTTTACTTTGCTTTATGTACCATTTGACTCCATCGGTAAAGATGAAAAGGTGATGCATGAGCAAATCGCTCAAGAACTACCATTAATAGCCAAAGGACTCCAGGCAATGTTCCGCATATACGGCTTTGGTGCCAAGACAAGCAGTGGATTTGGATGCGCGAAAGAGTCTGTTGCTAATGGGTTGTTGAGATTAAGAGTGAAGGTAAATGAAGTTCAAAAGGCAGAAACAGCGTCCCCTATCTCGCAGCCTCTACCGTCATTGGCGCGTTATCTGGAAGCACCAGATCGACTAAAGTCGGAATATCTCACTTCAGAAGGCGCATTTCGAGAACGCACAGAGGCAGAACTAAAAAATATGAGCAAAGCTGATAAGCAGATGTACGACAAAGCTAAAAACTGGTGGCAGCGTGAAGGTAAACAACCCGCTGAGGTAGCCAAGCAAACCCAACCAGTCGAACAAACAGTGCAGGAAACTCAGACTCTGGCAAAGCCTATTGCCTGGCCCGAATACTCATTTAGAGACTTTGCTCAATTAGTAGAATGCGCAAATGAGAGAGCTGAAGAACTCCGTAATCGAGGTGGTATATGAGTAACGATCTGAGTGTGCTTGAGAAACATCGCGATGCTTTGCTCTTAGCCGAAATAGCTGCATGGCTCCATATGTTGGGGAAACTTCACGAGGATTTTCTTGACGGAAATCTTGATCTGGCGGAATCCATACCTGACGATTTAAAAACGAGTTTTCCCGATTTGTATCAGCTTCTCACTGATACCTGGCCTGGCAAGATTTGGGATACTCTCCCAGTTATGGAATTTCAGGCCGCAAACCTCAGCATTTCACATCTTATTGAAACACATCAGCATATTAAAGACTGTAAAGAGGGTTTTCTCAGGCTATTCGCTGATGCGAATGGAAGAGGATCTG